>NZ_JBFAMX010000661.1:0-5446 GCF_040659615.1 Nonomuraea sp. NPDC049784 | reverse complement strand
CGGCGCGGCGGCGTTGCGGCTGCTCGACCGCGCCATCGCCGAGGGCCGGCCGATCGACGCGGTGTTCCTCGACATCCGCATGCGCGGGCTCGACGGGGTGGTGCTCGGGCGGCTGCTGTCGCAGTTCGCGAACCCGCCGCGGGTGGTGTTCGTGACGGCGTACGAGGAGCACGCCGTGGACGCGTTCGAGATCAAGGCCGAGGACTACCTGCTCAAGCCCGTACGCCCGGAGCGGCTGGCGGAGGCGATCAGGCGGGTGGCGGTCTCCGCCGACGTGCCCGTGGAGGGCGGGGAGACCGACACGATCCCGGTCGAGCTGGGCGGGGTGACGCGGTTCGTGTCCAGCGCCGACGTGATCTACGTGGAGGCGCACGGGGACTACGCGCGGCTGCACACGGCGGCGGGCAGCCATCTGGTACGGATCCCGCTGGCCACCCTGGAGGAGCGGTGGGCCTCGGCCGGGTTCGTACGCGTGCACCGGAGCCATCTGGTGGCGCTCAAGCACATCGAGGAGCTCCACATCGACTCGGGTAAGTGCACGGTGCGGGTCGGCGACACGGAGCTCCCGGTCAGCCGCCGCCACACGCGCGAGTTAAGGGACCTGCTGGTCCGCCGGGCCAGGAAGGCGAGGTCAGCGCCATGATGAGCCCCGAGTCGCGTCCCGGACGCCGGCCACCTCTTCCCAAGACCGACGCCTCGCGGCGGGAGACGCCGCGCAGGGTGGCCGTGATGAGCCCGCGCACGGCCGCCGCGCGCCGCCCCCGCTACCCGGCCACCAGGGAGATCGACGAGCAGACCCGGCTCGGCGAGGTCTACATGCGCTCGTTCCTGCGTACCCAGTTCAGGCTGGCGCTGTTCGTGTGCACGGTGCTGGGCTGCGTGGTCGGCGGGCTGCCGCTGCTGTTCCTGCTCATCCCCCAGCTGCGCTCGGTGCACCTGCTCGGCGTCCCGCTCCCGTGGGCGGTGCTCGGCGGGCTCATCTACCCGGCTTTCGTCATCGGCGCCTGGCTGTACGTGCGCCAGGCCGAGCGCAACGAACGCCACTTCGCCGAGCTGGTCGAGCGCCGATGAGCGAGCGAATGATCAGACGCAGCGCCTTCAAGCTCGTGCGAGCGGCGGAGCCGATCGCATGAGCTTGACCGCGGTTCTGGTGGTGATGGTGGCGGCCGTGCTCATCGGGGCGTTCGGGATCAGGTTCTCCCGCACCACCTCCGACTTCTACGTCGCCTCCCGCACGGTCAGCCCCCTCTGGAACGCCTCGGCCATCGGCGGCGAGTACCTGTCGGCGGCCTCGTTCCTGGGCATCGCCGGGCTCATCCTGTCGTTCGGCGTGGACATGCTCTGGCTGCCTGTCGGCTGGACCGGCGGGTACCTCGTGCTGCTGGTGCTGGTGTCGGCGCCGCTGCGGCGCTCGGGGGCGTATACGTTGCCGGACTTCGCCGAGGCGAGGCTCGAGTCGATGACCGTGCGCCGCACCGCGAGCGTGCTCGTCGTGCTGATCGGCTGGCTCTACCTGATGCCGCAGTTCCAGAGCGCGGGCCTGGTGCTGCGTACGATCACCGGCGCGCCCGTGTGGGTCGGCGGGCTGCTGGTCGCGGTCGTCGTGGCGGTGAACGTGCTGTCCGGCGGCATGCGGTCGATCACGTTCGTCCAGGCGTTCCAGTACTGGCTCAAGCTGACGGCGCTGGCCCTGCCCCTGGTGTTCCTGATGATGGCGTGGAAGGCCGACGGGGCGCCCGCGGTGAGCGCGCAGGACGCCGCCACCTGGCAGGTGCCGCTGTCGGGCGGCAAGGAGTACGGGCTGTACTCCACGTACTCGCTGATCCTGGCCACGTTCCTGGGCACCATGGGGCTGCCGCACGTGCTGGTGCGGTTCTACACCAACCCGGACGGCCGGGCCGCGCGCCGTACGACGCTGGTCGTGCTGTCCCTGCTCGGCGCCTTCTACCTGCTGCCCGCCGTCTATGGCTGGCTCGGCCGGCTCTACGCGCCCGATCTGGTGCGCACGGACACGGTCGTGCTGACGCTGCCCGCGCGGATGGTCGGCGGCACGCTGGGCGACGTGCTGACGGCGCTGGTCACGGCGGGGGCGTTCGCCGCGTTCCTGTCCACCTCGTCGGGGCTGACCGTGTCCGTGGCGGGTGTGATCGCGCAGGACCTGCTCAAGGGCGGGGTGCGCTCGTTCAGGATCGCCACGCTGATGGCGGTGGTGGTGCCGCTGGCCCTGGCGCTGTGGGCCCGGGCGCTGCCGGTGGCCGACGTGGTGGGGCTGGCGTTCGCGGTGGCGGCCTCGTCGTTCTGCCCGCTGCTTGTGCTGGGCATCTGGTGGCGCCGCCTCTCGACCACGGGGGCGCTGGCCGGGCTGTTCGTGGGCGGGGGGCTGGCGTCCGCGGCGGTGCTCGTCACGATCACCGCCGGCCCGCACGAGGGGCCCGCGGGGGCGCTGCTCGCCCAGCCGGCTGCTTGGACGGTGCCTATCGCGTTCGCGGTGATGGTGTCGGTGTCGTTCCTGACGCCGCACCGGGTGCCACCCGGGGTCGCCAGGACCATGGTCAGGCTGCACGCGCCGGAGAACCTCGACCTCGACCGCGGCGACTGGCGCCCCCGCTCGTCCTGAGACCGGGCGCTCACTTCACGGTGACGGCGAAGACGGCCTCGCCCGACTGCTGCCGGCTCTGCTCGTCGGGCGGCGTCGTGGCCTGGCCGCACCGCCAGCAGTCGCGCAGCCTGATCTCGGTCGTGCCCGGGCGCTTGCTGTTGAACACGAAGTACGTCGTGCCGCCGGCCCCGACCCCGTCGCCCGTGCGCTTGTGCTCCTCGCTGATGAACGAGGCCACCTTCGGGTCCGGGACCGCGACCAGGTCCCAGTTGTCGCCCACCGACGGGTTGTCGGCGACGGCCAGCGAGAAGCGCTGCCCGGAGCGCAGCTCGACGCGTATGTTCGAGCCCTTGGCACCCTTGACCACGGTGCCGAGGTCGCTCACCGCTGAGCCCCCGCCGCACCCCGCCACCAGCAGGGCCAGCATGGCGGCGGTGGCCGTTCGACGAATCATTCCGGCAGGCTATCGGCCCGCACCGGCGCGTCCCTACCTGGACCTGCGGCGGCGGTCCCGCATCATGCTGCCGACGGCGACGACGACCGCGGCGCCCCCGGCGGCCATGAGCAGCCTGCCCGCCACCTCCGACGCCTTCCCTTTGACGGACCCGGCCATGCCGGCCGCTCTTTCCCTGGCGGCGCCTGCCGCGTGGGACGCGCGGGACTTCACGTCGGCCTTGGCGGCCAGCGCGCTGACGGTGTCGCCCAGCTGTCGCCGGGTTTCCTCAATGTCCTTGCGCACGTCTTCCTGGTGGCGCGTCCATCGTCCTGTGGACGCCGACTGGTGGCGCACCCCATGGAGTGGGGACGCCGGGTCATGCTGCGTCCCGCGTGGTGTGGGCACCGTCTCTTCCTCGGCCCGCTGGTTCTCGGCGGCCTCGGCCCGCTCGTCGCGGACTGGGGGTTCGGGGACGAACGTCTCGTGTGCCGCACGCTCCTCCTCCGCGTGCTGGGCGTTCTCCGCCGCACCCGGCCTGGTCGGAGGCACGTTGACGGACTCGCGCTCCGTCGGCGTGCCCACTCTCGCCCTGCGGGCGCCGACGTCGCCCGCGTGTTGCTCGCTGTATCCGGGGTCGGTCTCGCTCATCGTCGTGCCCTCTCCTTGACCATGTCGATGTCGGCCTTGACGCTTGCGAGGGTCTCCGATGGGACGGGCGGGCCGACTCGTTGCACCTGGCTCTTACCGGTCAGGCCGAGCAGCGCGGCCATGACGAACAGCACTCCCGCCACGATGGCGGCGGCCGCCCAGCCGGGCAGCACCAGGGCGAGGAGCAGGATGACGGCGGTCACGAGCGCGGCACCGCCGAAGAACGCGGACATCCCCGCCGCGCCGAACAGGCCCGCGCCGAACCCCGCGCGCTTGCCCTTTGCCGCCAGCTCCATCCTGGCCAGGCGGAACTCGTCCCTCGCGAGCCTGGAGACCTGCTCGGAGAGGTCGTTGACCAGCTTGTGGGTGTCGTTCACGACGTTCGCCTCCTCCGTGAGGAAGGCGACTACCCAAACAAACGGCCTTCTATCGCTTGGCGACCTTGAGCAGGAACCCCAGGACGGACAGCACGGGGTCCTTCTGCACCTCGCACCAGTTGTCCGGCTGCTCCGGCTTGCTCCACGGGGACGGGAGCTCGCATGAAGGAGCCTGCGGCTTGGGCCGCTCGCACCACGATCCGGGAGGGTTCATACCAATATCTTACCGAGCCCTGCCACAGATGAGATGGGTCAGCGCGGCAACTTTCCGGTAGGGATCGGTCCTGCCCGCCCGCTCCTCCGCCGCGAGCAGGTCCTCGAGGTCGTCGGGGACGGGCTCGTCGTCGGGCACGGTGTCGCAGAACACGCGCACGCCGTACCACTCGTGTACCTCCAGCCCGTGTACGGCCAGGCGCCGCGTGAGCTCGCTGAGCCGGTCGGCCCTGGCGGGGACGCCGAGCCTGTTGACGTAGTGGGTGCTCTCGAACCCCCGCAGCGCCTCCGTCCATCCGCCCATGAGCCCGGGCCGCATGGCGAGGGCGTCGCCGTTGCGCACGAGGAGCGAGAGGATGCCTCCGGGGGCGAGGAGGCGGGAGAGGTCGGCGAGGAGCGGGCCGGGGTCGTCGAAGTACATCAGCAGGCCGTGGCAGAGGACGACGTCGAAGCTGCCCGGCTCGAACAGCTCCCCCAGCCGCTCGGCCTCGGCCTGGACCGTACGGACGGCCATGCCCGGCTGGATCCCGGCCTCCAGGAGGCGAAGGAGGTCGCGGGAGGCGTCGAGCGCGATGACGTGATGGCCCCTGGCGGCCATCCTGAGCGCCTGCGTGCCCTGGCCTGAACCCACGTCGAGGACATGGCAGGGGGCCTTGGGGAGGTGCTCGGCGAGCTGGCGGGTGACGAGATCCTGCCTGACGACGTCACGCAACGTCCCCAGCCGCGCGCGCCAGCTGTCCTCAGCCTCCGAAAACCTCATGTCAGGATCCTAGACGGACCTGATCTTCCGCCAGGCGGCGCGGGGGCACGCGGACCTGATCTTCCGCTCGCGGCGGTAATCTGCCGGGGTGCTGGTACACGGGGTCTGGTCGGCTGAGGGGCTCGCCTTCTGGGCGGAGAGCCCCGACACCACGCCCTCGGCGGCCCAGGAGCGGCAGGCGCAGGCCGGCGCCGCACCCCCGGCGACCCGGCGGCGGCAGGCCCCGGGCGGCGTGCCCCATCCGTTCGCCGCCTCCGCGGCCGGCATCGCCACGGCGCTGGGCCTCGACGAGCCGCCGTCACGGACGCTGGAGCTGCTCCTGCCCGGCTCGGCCAAGGAGCCGCTGCCCTCGCCGGAGACCGGGCGGCTGGCCGAGGTGGCGCGCCCGCGGCTGCGCCTCTGGCAGGTTCCCG
>NZ_JBFAMX010000660.1:0-5454 GCF_040659615.1 Nonomuraea sp. NPDC049784 | reverse complement strand
TGCTTGAGCTCGTCCAGGGTGCCGTTGACGATGATGCGGCCCTCGTGGAGGATCGCGATCCGGTCGGCGAGTTGTTCGGCCTCGTCCAGGTACTGCGTGGTGAGCAGCACCGTCGTGCCCTGGGCGGCCAGTTCCTGGACGGCCTGCCACACCTCGATGCGTGCCTGGGGGTCGAGCCCGGTGGTCGGTTCGTCGAGGAAGATGACCGGCGGGTTGCCGATCAGGCTCATCGCGATGTCGAGGCGGCGGCGCATGCCGCCCGAATACGTCGACACCTTCCGTCCGCCCGCGTCGGTGAGCGAGAAGCGGGCGAGCAGGTCATCGGCGATCTTGCCCGGATTCTTGAGGTGCCGCAAACGGGCGACCAGCACCAGGTTCTCCCGCCCGCTGAGGATCTCGTCCACGGCGGCGAACTGCCCGGTGAGGCTGATCGACTCCCGTACGTCGGCCGCCTGCGTGGCGACGTCGAAGCCGTTGACGCTGGCTGTCCCGGCGTCGGCCTTGAGCAGCGTGGAAAGGATCTTCACGGCCGTGGTCTTGCCCGCCCCGTTGGAGCCGAGCAGGGCGAAGATGCTGCCGCGCGCCACGGTGAAGTCCACGCCGCGCAGCACTCGCAGCTCCTTGTACGACTTCTCCAGGCCGTGCACCTGGATCGCCGGGGCTTGCTGTTTCGTCATCAGTCTGTCCTGTCCTTTCTTGCGGTGTCTTCGCCGGCGGCGCGCTCGACGGCGCTGGTGAGGCGGTGTCGCTCGCGGGCCCGGTACTGGCCGATCGGGTAGTTGGCCACGAACGCCTCCACGAACTCCACCGGGTCTTCCCCGAAGATGTCGCGGATCGGGGTCCCGTCGGCCGCGCTCTGTTCGAACAGATCGGCAAGGTCCTCGTACATCGCCATCGCGCCGGCGCCATCGGCCGGCCCGAAGTGCATCAGGTACCGCTCCAGCGCTTCGACCGCGATGCGGTAGTTCTCGGGAAGCTGCTTGATGCGCGCCTTGTACTGCCGGTAGCGCTTCTTCTCCTCCAGCGACCCGGTGACGATCTCCAGGTACTGCAGGTAGCGGCTCTTTGGTTCGTCAGCCACGTCTACTTGCCTCCCTTGCGAAGCTGTTGGAGCCGTTCGGCCAGGAAGCTCCAGGTCTTCCAGGACTCGTCGAGGTACTCCCGCCCCTGCGGGTTGAGGGAGTACACCTTGCGCGGCGGCCCCTTCTCCGACGGCACTTTCTGCACGTCGACCACGCCGCGCTGCTCGATCCTGACCAGCAGGGCGTAGATGGTGCCCTCGGCGATGTCGGAGAAGCCCTGGTCGCGCAGCCAGGCCGTGATCTCGTAGCCGTAGGCGGGCCGGCCGGACAGGAGTGCCAGGACGATGCCCTCCAGCGTTCCTTTGAGCATCTCCGTCAGCTGCTTGCCCATGGAACACTCCCCTTTCAGCTACTTGGTGACGCTAACTACTGGTACAAAGTAACACTGACTACCGGTATATAGCAACACCGAATAGCTGAGGTGTAAGCCGGGGCCTCGAGCGTGTGGGTGCGGGCGGCCTGATCGCTGTTCGTGAGCGGGTCCGCCATCCCTTAGGCGAAGACGGGCTGCGTCAGCCCGCCGGAGAGTTCGATCGCCGCGGACGCGGCGGGAGCGCCCGCGACCACGAGGAAGTAATTGCTGATCTGTTCATGGCATAACCATCGCCGGAAGCGCTGATACCGGGCTGTTGCCGCGCTGACACGGCCGCCGACACGACACCGCAGCAAGCCTGTTCACCGCCGGGACATCCGCCGGCCTGGCGCGCCTCCCTGCGCGGCCGGCGCGCAGCACCTGCAGCGTCTTTCTGACTTCTTCGGGCCCCTCACGAGGATCGCGGGCCCATAGTCACGGCTCGTCGTTCGTGACGCGATCAATGGCGTTGGCCGGTCGTTCCGCTTGCAGCTGATCCGCTGACCCACTTCACCGTCGTGGATTCCGTGTGCCCAGGAACTCGCTGCGGTCTGGATGTCTCCGAACAAGACCCTCGAAGACAGTTTCCAGCACCACTACGATAAACACGGCAAGCCCACTTAACAAGACGCCGGCACAATATCAAGCCGATGCTAAGGCGTGGCTCGAATCCGTCACTGCCTCCAAGCGGGGATATAATCAAAAGTTCGTGGAGTTGGGCGATGGAACACGGGGAATCAAGTTAACGAGGACGGTAAAGTGGTCTCCTACTGGTATAACGAAAGTAATTAGAGGGGAAGATCCGAAAGAAAGAAAACGTCTGGTGACCGCTTAAGGTCAAGGCGGCCTCACGGATTTCGCGTGGGGCCGCCTTTCTGTGCAGGACTTGACGCTGCCGGTTCCGACATCGCGCTTCAACGATTCATGTGACGGAGGCTAATCAATGAACGAGTATTCCTCCCGATGCAACTCGAAGTCGACGAATTCGATGACGATCAGGGTGATGTTGTCCGGACCACCGTGCTCCCCGGCAAGGGCCTCGAGACGATCAGCCGCTTCTGCCGATCCGCCGGGTCCGCTCAGAATCTCCATCAGGAGCGTGTGAGGAACCACCGCGCTGAGTCCACCAGTGCACAGCAAGATCCGGTCACCGGCGCACAGACTGAGGGTTACCAGGTCAGGGGCGTGACCCTCGGGCCGTCCGTCGAGGAAGCCCGAAATGCGCTCCAGTGGCTTCGGCACGCTGTCGGCCATACCGTGGGCATGACTCTCGGTCGTCCAGATGAGCTCAGCGGCCCCGCTGTCGGTTCGTCGTGCGACATACGCCTGTGTATCGCCTATGTTCGCGAAGACCACCATGGTCCCAGACCACGCCATGGCCACCAGGTCGGCGCCCATGCCCGCCAGTTCGGGTTGAGCCTCGATCTTTTGCCGAATGGACTCGTTCGCCGAGTTGATCGCACGCTCGAGAACGGTTGTCAGATCCGACGGATCGATTTCGCGATCGTACTTCTGCAAGGTTTCGGTCACGAGATGGCTGGCAACGTCGTCGGCAGTCCGACCCTTGCGGCCGTCGGCGATCGCGAACAGGAAAGGACCCGTGCAGATATCATCCTCGATGCGCCGGCGCGCGGGCCCAAGGTAGGTTCGGGAGGCCGCATTCCAGGTGAGGATCACGATTTCACGTGCCTTCCATGTCAGAGCAGGGATCTTTAGCTGATTCGTCTCGGTGTAGACATGCCAGTTTCAACCTGCGCCCTGCCGCTACGGTCTTCGCCGACTTGATGAGTTCGCCATCGCCACCTGGCGTCCCATGCACCTGACCTCCAGCAAACAGATTGGCCAGGACTTTTCGCCCGGCTCTTCTTAGACTGCCATACATAGCATGAATTCGCAGAGTCATAGACAGGACCCCGGCGTTGATTAGCCTCGATGACTCAGGCCTCAGCCTTGATCAGTCACGGGTAGTCGATGGATGTTCGCTCGGCTGAGTCGGCCGGTCTACCCCCGTTGTCTCGATCTTGTTGTCAAGCTGCCGGGGTAGCCTGTCCGTCCGGCTGTCGCGTCGGGCGGCGTCGGTTCCACGGGCCGAGGTGGGTTCCTCCGGGTTGGGGTCGGGTGGGCGGTTCGCGCTGGTCAGCCTGGCGGCGCCAGGGCTAGGGCGAAGGTGAGGCAGGCGGCCAGGGCGTCAGCCCAGGCAGAGCAGCCGCAGCCAGCACAGCAGGTCGATGGCGATCGCCGCAGCGACGCACCAGGCGGTGTTGACCTGCATCGATTTGCTGGGCAGGTGAGCCAGCCCGGTGGCTTTCCCCGTGCGAATACGGTCTTTGACGCGGGCGTGGACACGATGACGAGCTTCGAGGAAGTCGAGCTGGCGGCCGGGCTGCCGTGCGGGAGTGGCGGTGACGAATAGGCTGTAGCGCCATCTGTCGGTCTCCTCCAGCAGCGACAGCTGGGCGCCGGAGCCGGGCCGGGCCGTTCGCGGCGGCAGATCACCCGCATCGCCGCGGGCCAGCCCGCCAGTTGGTCGCCGCCGATGGAGTGGCGCAGCAGGCCGGTGAGCTCGACGACGCCGGCGTCATCGAGGTCGCGCGCCTTGCCGCCGGCGCCGATGACATGCTGCCAGGCATCTGCGGGCAGGCGTGTGATCGCGTTCTGTTCGCGTTCGCCGAGTTCCCAGCCGATGGAGTACTCCAGGTGGGTCGATGTCCAGGTCACGGGCCTTCTTCAGGAAGGAACGGCTGTCGAGCAGGGCGTCAGGGTCCGCGCCGAGCTTCAGGCCCTGGATGTTGCCACCATGCAGGCTCTCGGCGACCGAGCTGACCACAGAAACCCGCGCCAGGCGGGCCCACCACACCTGGCCATCCGCTCGACGCGATTCTGGATGATCAGCGACCGTTAGACAGCAGGAGGTCTGCCAGCCGTAAGGCGGTGGCGCCGGACAGAGCGTTCACGCCGCTGCCAAGCGACTGCGGACGATGCGGCCGCCCTTGATGACATGCCGCACCCGCTGAGCATGGGTGCCGAAGTCATAGGGATCACCGTCCACCGTGACCATGTCCGCGCGGAGGCCGGGGGTGATCCGCCCGGTCAGCTCACCCAGCCCGAGCAGGTCAGCCCCAGAGGAGGTCGCCGCGGCCAGGGCACGTGACGGTGACATCCCAGCCTCGACCATGAGCTGGAGCTCCTCGGGCGTGAGCCCATGCGGGAAGACGCCGCTGTCAGTGCCCATGGCGATCTTCACACCAGCGTCCACAGCCCGTCTGACCGCGTCCATGTGCGTGCCTGCCACGGAGTGGGCCTTGTCGACCACGGCCTGAGGCAGTCGGGTGCCTGCCTCGATCATGCGGATGAGCGCGACCGGCGCCAGTAGGGTCGGCACGAGCCAGGTGCCGCGGGCCAGCATCAAGTCGATGCACTCGTCGTCGAGGAAGATGCCGTGCTCGATGGAGCGGACACCTGCCAGGACGGCGTTTCGGATGCCGGGCGTGCCCTGGGCGTGGGCCATCACGCCGATGCCCGAGGCCGCTGCCTCTGAGACGCAGACAGCCAGTTCCTCCTCGCTGAACTGGGGGTGGCGAGGGTCGTCCCGGGGCGACATGACCCCGCCGGAGGTGCAGATCTTGATGACGTCGGCCCCGGCGCGGATGATCTCGCGGACTCGAAGCCGCATCTGGTCGGGACCGTCGACCACGGTGTGGGGGCGGCCGGGGTGTGGGACCAGCAGGGAGTGGACCTCGCCGTGCACGGTCCACCCGTCGACGTGGCCGCCGGTCTGGCTGAGCGGGGTCACCGCGATGACCAGGTCGGAGCCGTCGATCAAGCCGTCGGCGACGGCCTGTTTGACGCCGAGGTCAGCGCCGCCGGCGTCACGGACGGTGGTGACGCCGAGGTTGAGGGAGGTGCGCAGGTTCTGTTCGGCTTTTTGAACTCCTCCCCGGCCTGAAGGCCGGAGATTCTCCCGTCGCGCCGCGGTTAAGCGGCGCGCGGGGGTTGACGCTTCGCAGACCGGGCAGCCCC
>NZ_JBFAMX010000659.1:0-5456 GCF_040659615.1 Nonomuraea sp. NPDC049784 | reverse complement strand
CTGGCGTTGGCTTGTGGTGGCGCATGTGGTCACTTCGGGGGTGGTCAAGGCGGCAACCTTTGGTGCGGGGATCAGCCTGTTGGGGGATCTGCCGTTTTCTGTACTGGGTTGACAGGTTGTGAGGGAAGACCTTGCTCCAGATCGGGGCTCCAGCCCAGGCTGTGGCGGCGCATGTCCTGCCACTGCTGGCGCATCGCTTCCTGCTCGGCACGTAGCCGTTGGCGGTCAGCTTCGATCTGCTGGCTCTTGGAAGCAAGCACCGACCCGTCGGCGGCGCGCCAGGCTTTCAGCCGGTGACGGGTCCAGCCGGGCACATGCCGAGCCATGCCCGCGAAGGGCCAGGGCCGGCCGTCGGGCAGGTGATCGATGGCGTGCAATACGTCGGCAGCGCTCCATCCGGCGCCGAAGAAGTCACGCACCAGGTACAGGACATAGCGGGCGGACAGTTTGCGCAGGTCCAGGCTGTTCTGGCGCAGCGCTTCTGCAGCTTGGAGGCCTTCCTGGCGCGTGTTCACCACGGATGTGAGTGGCCAGGATACGCGCGAGGGCGGAAGATCGTCGGGAAGAGCCGTCGCCGCGGGAGCATTGGTGCTCCGTGTACGGGGACGCGCGCTCCTTCCCGGGGAGTTTGTTGACCGGGTCTCACGTTGGTCCACAGGCCGCCTCGGCTGGTTGGTCGCGGGCTGAAGATCAGCGGACAGGGCACGGCCGATCGTGGCGTGGGGTGTGACGGTGTCATGCGCACGGCCAGGCAGATATGTCCCAGTCCATCAACGAATCCAGCGTGATCGTGTGAGGGTGCGTTCGGCAAGGGGGTAGCACGCGGCTATGGCAGTTGCGGGTGCGCCGGCCTCGGGTCTAGGCGTGGCGCATGTGACGGTCGTCCTGGCGCGCCCAGTGTGGATGGTCTGCGCGCTTACAGGTGAGGGGAAGTGCCAGCTTCTCATCTCATACCAAAACTGAATGAGAGTTCTATCTGATATCGGGAGTTATGCACCGACCACGGCTTGTTCTTCGCGAGGTCTCACCCATAAGACATGGCTGCACCCCTAAGCTGAGGCGTGTTGAGGTTCACTGATCTTGGGGCGCAAAGGAGTTAATGTGAGCGGCCCTGTGGAATTACGATCCGGCTGCCAGCCCACGCAGTCGACAACCTATGGCGTATCGCCGGTACGAAAGGGATGACTCCGCAGGGCTTGCTGGTACAGCTGGCGGAACGCGCATCGCTGGATCAGGATGGCCAACTCATCCTGCATGACAGCTCAGAGTGGCTGTAGTACTGACATCGCGTCGATACCAGTGCTTGCCCCTCTTCCGGGCTGCTCGATAACGGATCTTATGTCAAGTAGAACGAGCGGCATTGCATCTGCTGCAGCCTCGGCGTTCAGGTCCCTACCAAGCGGGTTAGATATCGGGTTCGCTTGGGTCACTGCTGGACGCCCCGTTATGCGGTTGACCTACGGCTCCGCGGGGCGACTCGAGGGGAACGACCTAAACGAACGTCGGTCGCTCGTCCTAGCCTGCCCCGGCAGGGGTACGCAGCACTCGGGCAGCCACTCATCGGATCGTGCACCGACCAGGTATGTCAGCCTCTAAGTGACCGAAGCAACCGACGCCCCGCCTTGTCATCACAGCGACCGCGCTCTTGTCGGAGAGCTCGCACCAACTGGCGATGCCGGTCGCTTGAGTCGCCGAGGGGTGCGGTCACTTCCTAGTCCAACAACGACGAAGCGTTGCACCGCCCCGTGTTTCGGCAACTTGTGATCAGTGCGGCATCTTTGGACGGCGTTGGTTCGTCATATCGAAAAGCGCATCCTGACGGGGCGTGATCGGCACGAGCGCGCGACGGCGGCCCTGCACGACCGGGGCAACGCCGCCGCGGTGAGGACACTTGCAGACCCACCGACACGGCCGCTGCTCCGGTCGATGGATGATGAGGGCGACGACGTAACCCTTACGGTCGGTGATCGCTCCCGCGTCGCTATCGACCTTCGGCGGGGCCTGACGGTGAACGCACAGGTCGCATCGCTTCGACAGGCAGTTCCAGCAGGTGCCACTTTGACACGAGCACCAGCGCCAGAACCCGTACGGATACACGTCGTCCACCGCGCGGATCCCACGCGTCCAGGCGTGCGCTCTCACCCAGGCCCCCTCCTCCTCGCGCATAGGTGAGGTCATGAGGATCGGGTCAACGATGCCCAGGATGAGCGCGCCATGCAGTCGCAACAGGGGCGTCTTGGAGACGTGTTCCCAGTCGACTTCGCCAGGGCGTTTGCCCGCCCTGGGGTGTGCGCTCATCCCCGCTCCAAGCGGTTGATCGTTATGGCAGGTCATGCTCGGGGCCTGCCTCGAAGGTTGGCGGCTGGGCGGCAGCGGCGCGCCTACGCATCATGAGCCACGGCAAGGGCGTGATGTGGTGCATCGGCTGAGGGAAACTCCTGATGGTCGAAAGTCTGGGGAGGCGGTCGAGCAAGTCATCTCCCTACCGGACCGGCGGTGGGAGTGATCCGCCACCACGAGCGAGCATGTTCCCGGGCGGCGGCCATGAACCGCTCGGCCGCCGCGGCGGCGTCGTCTCCGGTGAAAACGAAGACGGAGTAATCGTTGCCACCACCACGGGAGTACAAGCTGCCGCATGAGCGGGCGAGGTCTGGCAAGGTCCGATAGATGGCCTGAGCGTCCTGTTCGGTCTCGGGGTCGCCGTGGACGATGCTCACCGGGCACAGGCCCGCTACGGCCAGTTCTGCTTCTACGACCACCGAGCGCGCGGCAATTGCCCCGGCGCGGTCAACGGCTGCGAAGGTCGACCAGACTTGTCGCATGCTGGATGCCAGCAGCGTCACCAAGGCCGTTAGCCGGCCCGGCGCCGCATCGGGCTCGTGGCGATGCAGGGTAGCGAGCAGTTCCTCCAGCCGCTGTCGATCGCCGCTGGTTTGGGCGCTGATGATCTCTATCGCCCACTGAATGGAGGACGCAGCGGGCTGGTGTGCACCGCTGGAATATCTGGCAAGGGCGGACGTCTCGGGAGGCAGCAGTCGGCTCGGCTCGCTACTTGACTGAGCGCCTAGGGTGTTGACCCACAGCATGACGGCGTCTTGGACGTGCGTGGCGTTGCTGAGCAACTGGGTCACGGTCGCCGCCAGTTCGTCGTCGCGTCCCGCCAGGGCGGAGCGGAGGGCGCGTGCTGCCAGGTCAGCGGCATGAGGGTCGGGTGAGTTACTCACGGGATGGGTCCCTTCGTCATGGTTTGGAGTGTGCGACCGGTGCGCGGTCAGAACTGGAAGTGCGGCGAGGGTAGAGGAGGCGGTCGGCAACGACCTCGCGGTGCCATAGCCGAGCCGGGCCCGGACGGTAGAGCGGGCCACCTTCTAGCAGGCTGAACCTGCGCCAACGGGCGGACGTTCCGGCTGGTTAGCAGCGGTGTCCGGCATGGCATCGATGCGAGCGCTCAGGGTTGAGCGGGGATGCCACCACTCCCCCATTGGCGGTAGGCGGACATGGTGTCGTCCTCTCGCATCGTCCGCGAGGTGATCAGTCGTTCGCAGCGATCGTTGTTTGATAAGGGTTGCGGCCTGGAGCACGCTGGGCTGACCGGGTCACGAGGTGAACCGGTCGGTGTCTATGCCGCCGCCGTCGGCCGCGGCATAGAGGATGGCGGCGAACACGTCGCCGAGGAGGTTTGTTGCCTCATCCGTGCACGATCTCGAACTGTCGTGGGAGGTGGTTGTCACCGACGGCCTTTCGCCAGGGGCGAGGGTTGGAGCGACCGTGGCGCGCGTGGAAGCGGCTCTGGCACAGCTGTGGCGGTGCGGTACAGGTAAGCAACCTGAATGCCACGTGAAAGGCCCTTGACGTTCGCTGTGCGTCGCGAAGGCCAGGCGATGAGAGCCACGGGTTGAGCTCCTGGCCGCTTGTGGAGGTCTCGGAGTTGGCGGCGAGTGGCAAGGCCGGCAGGTACCTGATCATGCGGGTAAGTAGGCATTGTCTGGGTGCCGTCGGTGACCGCGCCGAAGAGGCGGCGCCGGCGGTGGGCTCGCATGCTGCGGTCCCTGGTGGCGCTCCACGGGCGTCGTCGCCTCGCATGGTCCCGATGATCAGAAGCGGCTGCGTTGAGCTTGTGAATCATTGAATGGTCCTCATCAGGGGTGGGGTTGGCACGTAGCGGATCTCCGGCGGATCCCAGCGCGCACTGTGAAGGGCCAGACGGCGATAGGACGGGTCGGCGATGAGGAGGTCGTTCCGCAGTCGTGGGTTCGGACATGGTGTGATCCGGTTTGGGGTTGGCGGTCGTGTTGGCGTTGTCGGCGGACAGATCTGCTGGCAGGTGCCGATAGGAAAGGTGTTTCCTGCTGTACAGGGACTCGGTGATGGGGCCGCGGATCACCTGGCGGGTTCAGAGGATGGCCGGTGGGGCCTCGGGGTGGCTTGCGTTGCGAGGCGGCGGGCGGCCTCGGCCAGTTCCATCGCACTTTGCCAAAGCCACGGCTCGACTTGCATCGGGCGCTCATGAATGAGTTCAAAGTGCCGGATGAGGGCGTCCACGAAAGCGAACTCTTCGTCGCTGCGTTCCCCTGAGAGGCACGCTCTGAGCTGTTGCGCGGTCTCGGCAAGGTTGCTGGGCGTGGGCATGAGGACTCCTTGTGGCCATGGGGATGTCACCGCACGAGGCAAGGTGAGGTGATGGAAGGTGAAACTGCGAGAAAGTGCCTGGTCGTGAGGGTTCTAATGCGGCCCCAGTCCAGCCTTTTCGAGGCCAGGCTGTGGTTCTGGGCGGTTGAGACGCGAGGGAAGGCACTGCGGAGAGCGGGTACCTCCCACCGCGCGCTCGCCGGCGGGCATGATCGTCTAGTCGCTGCTGGGAGGCGAGGCCTGGTCGCGAATCGCGGCGATCAGTTCTGGCAGGCTGTCTGGAGTTTTCAGGACGGCGCGCGGCTTGGTCCCCTCGCTAGGACCTACGACATTGCGGCTCTCGAGCCCTTCCATGAGCCGGCCGGCCTTCGCGTAGCCGATCTTGAGTTTTCGCTGCAGCATCGCAATGGAGCCCACTTGAGTGGCGACGACGATCTCGGCGGCCTCCACGAGCAGGTCGGTGTCTTGGTCGTGTGTCGGATCAGCGGAGGAGTATCGGTGGGATGTGAGCTCGGCCAGCACCGCGACGGAGTCGAAGCTCTGGCTCCTGACGTGGTTGACCACGTTGCTGATTTCCACATCGGACACGTAAGGCGTCTGGATTCGGTACGCGCCGGTGGCCCCGATCGGCAGGAACAGCGCATCTCCCTGACCCAGGAGCTTGTCGGCGCCGGGCTTGTCCAAGATGACTCGTGAGTCGGCGACGCTGGCGGTGGCGAACGCCAGCCTCGAGGGGACGTTTGCCTTGATCAGGCCGGTGACCACGTCGACCGAGGGCCGCTGGGTGGCGATCACGAGGTGGATGCCGGCCGCGCGGGCGAGCTGCG
>NZ_JBFAMX010000658.1:0-5468 GCF_040659615.1 Nonomuraea sp. NPDC049784 | reverse complement strand
CCCGCCGCACGTCGCAGACCACGTCGTGCGGCGGGCGATCGGCGAGGCCGTGGCGGGCCGCTACGGCGACGTGGGGGTCGCGCCGGCCGTGTTCGCGATCCGCGACCAGGACGTACGCGAGCGCACCCCCGAGTCCGCCCTCTACATCGACACCCGCGACGCCACGCCCGAGCTGGTGACCGCGACCAGGTCGTACCTCTAGCCAGGCGAGCCGGCCGCGTGTGATCGGCGATCAGACCCGCGGGAGGCCGCCTGCTCGGCGGCCTGGCGATTCAGGACGGCACTCCACCACGGTCCGCCCCGACCGCTGCTCACCCGTGGCCGACACCACCAGCCCCGCCTGCCCGGCGAGCTCCCGAAAGTCCTCCAGCGTGCGTTCCGTGCCGCCGACCAGCACCAGCTCGGGCGTCAGCCCGCCCCGCGCGATGGGCTCAAGCGACACGCTGCCCACCACGACCACCCGCCCTGACACTCCCGCCGCCTGCGCGCAGCCGCGAAGGAGGGCGAGCGCCTCGCGGTCCGGCAGGTCGTTCAGGACCTTGCGCACCAGGTAGACGTCCTTGCCGGCGGGCAGCGAGTCGTAGAAGCTTCCGGGGATCACGGTGGCCCGCTCGGCGAGCTCGGCCGCCGCGAAGGATTCGGCCGCCCTGGCCGCCGTCGCCGGGAGCTCGACCAGCGTCCCTCGCACGCCGGGCCTGGCGCGCAGGATCGCGGCGAGCGCCGCGCCCGTGCCGCCGCCCACGTCCACCACCTCGGACACTCCGTCCCAGTCCCCGCCGACGAGGATCTCCGGGTCGAAATCCCCGTGCCCCGCCGGCCCCATCAGCGCGTCGAAGCTCTCGCTCAGCCTGGGATGCGCTTCCAGGTCGTCCCAGAACGTCATCCCGTACAGCTCCCGGTAGGCCGGCTCGCCGCGGCGTACGGCGGGCAGGAACGCGGCCCAGGCCCCTGCCAGTCTGCCGCCCACGCCATCGAGGTCGAGGAAGAGCCGCAACGGCTCGTCCAGCAGACCGCGTGCCGCGTCGTTGAGCGCGAACGTGCCCGGCTCCGGCTCGTCGAAAACGCCCTTCGACGCCAGGTGCGTGAGCGTCCTGCGCAGGTAGGCCGCGTCGCAGCCGGCGGCCCGCGCGAGCTCGCCCACCTGCGCGGGCCCTTCGGCGAGGCGCTCGGCGATGCGGAGGGTGACCACGACGCGCAAGGCCCACGGGGTGCTCAGATCGGACAAGCTCCACAGATCCATGGCGTCAGCCTGCCACGCCCTCCGTTCGAACGTGGCCGATCTGTGACCAACCGAGCACATCAGGTGGGTGTCTAACGGGTTGAGCGAAAGGATCACAACCATGAGGCACCCCTCAGCGATCGCGGCGCTGCTGGCGTCGGCGGTCATCGGCGGGCTGGGGCTCACACCCGGCACCGCCCACGCCCAGGCAGGCCCTCCGGCGGCTCGCGCGGCGTGGATCACGTCCTGCCACGACAAGAAGGACGACATCGACTACCCCTGCGGCCACTGGAAGCTGATCATGCGGGACGGCAGGCAGGTCGTCGTGCGCGACGCGGCCGGCACCAAGAGCGGCGCCAAGGACGACACAGCCCCGTTCGCGATCAGCGCCGACGGCCGCGTGATGGCGTACCAGCGCGCCCGCGACCACCGCCTGGTCGTCCGGCGGGTCGCCGGCGGCCCGGCCAAGCTGCTGCCGAAGTCGGCGGTGGTCAAGGGCGCCGGCAGCCTCTTCGTCACGCTGTCTCCCACGGGCGACAAGGTCATGATCGACTATGGGGACGAGCCCATGCGCTGGCCCATCAAGGTGATCACCGTCGCGACCGGCAAGACCACGACGCTGCCGCTCGGGGACTCGGCGCTCGGGTTCAGCGGCGACGGTGACGAGGTGCTGACCAGCCGCAACCTGAGCGACAACACCACGCGGCTGGCCGCGTACCGGCTCGGCGGCGGCTCGATCAAGCGGACGCCGCCCCAGGTCGTCTGGGGTGCCTACGCCAACGCCCTGGCCCCCGACGGCCGGACGCTGGCCGCGTTCATCTCGGGCGACACCGACAAGAACAAGCCGCCCAGGGTGCGGACCTACAACCTGGAGACCGGCGAGCTGTCCGCGGGCGCCGACCTGCCGCTCGAGCCGGACGCGGAGACGGAGGCCGCGTGGTGGAGCCCCGACGGCCGGCTCCACATGACCGTGCGGCGCGGCGACGACGGGAAGGCGGCGGTGGTACGGGTGCTCACCGTCGATCCGGAGTCCGGCAAGGCCACGCAGACCGACAAATACACGATCAGCAAGACCAGGTACGAGAGCGTCGAGGCGGGGGAGTGAAAGACATGAGAGCAAAGATCCTCACGGTCCTCGTGGCCGCCGCCCTGGCCGCGGCGCCCGGCGTCGCGTACGCGGAGCCGCACGCGCATCAGGGGCACGACAGCATCAGGTACGCCTCCATCAAGAGTTGCCACGCCAAGGGCGGGGAGGACAGGCCGTGCGGCGACTGGCGGCTCGTCATGCACGACGGCGAGCAGAGCGTCCTGCATGACGCACAGGGGGTCGCGCTCGACGCGAAGGGCAAGTCGGTCCGCTACTCCCCGGCGCCCATCGCGGTCAGCGGGAACGGCCAGCGGGTCGCGTACTTCACCAAGACCGGCAGGCTGGCCGTGCGGACCCTCGGGGGCGGCGTCAAGGTGTTCGCCAAGGACGCGCTGCCCCGCGTGGCCCAGAACGACGTGACCCTGCTCCTGTCCGACGACGGCGGCCGGCTGGCCGCGATCATCAGCGGCGAGAAGGCCGCGAGCACGCGCGTGTTCGACACGGCCACCGGCGCCCGGCTCGGCACCGTTCCGGGCGACCGCTCGGTGCTGGGCTTCAGCTTCGACGGGGACGAGGTCCTCACCAGCGTCGGAGGCGACGAGTCCGTCACCGACCTGGTGGTCTACAGCGACACGGGCGAGCAGGCCGTACGCGTCACACCACCGCAGGTCGTGGTCTCGAACGGGCCGCAGGCGCTGTCCGCCGACGGCCGCACGATCGCGAGCATCGTGCAGGGAGCCAAGACCCAGCTCGTCCTGTACGACCTGCAGACCGACGAGGTCACCGCCCGCAAGAAGATCAAGCTCCCGGCCGGGGACCTCCACATGGTCGACTGGACGGGGGACACCCAGGTGACCCTTCACCTGCTGACCGGCGACAACGGGATGACGATCGTCCAGATCGACACCGAGACGGGCGCGGTCAAGGTCAGGGACAAGTACACGATGCTGAAGGACACGTTCGTCTTCGCCGCGTGCGGCGGCTGACGTCCCTTTCGCCGGTACGGCGGGGCCGGGGGAGCCCCGCCGTACCGGCATACGCTTCTCAGGCGGAGACTCATTCGACCAAGGCGATGGCCACGCGGGCCGTCGACCTGTGTGTGGCGCTGCCGCACGGGCAGCCGTCGATCGAGTCGGTGTCGCGGGTCCTGCGCGACCACGGCGAGACCGGAGACCTGGACCTCGGCGAGGCGGACGTCGCGCCCGCCACGCCGAGCCAGTGGCGCACTCGATCCCGAGCCGGCAACGCGTCCCGTTCAGGCGCGTGGCTTGCTCAGGTTGAGCTCGTGAGGATCGCGAAGCGGGCGCCGTGAGGGTCGCCCAGGAAGGCCATCCTCCCCACTCCCTCCACGGTCATCGCCGGGGCCTGCAGCGTGCCGCCGAGTTGCTGTGCCATCGACGCAGTGGCATCGCAGTCGGGCACCTCGAAGTACGGCAGCCAGTGCGGGCTGTCGCCAGGCTGGAGCTGGACGATCCCGCCCATCTCGGGTGTCTCGCCGCCTTCGGCCGTGGAGATGACCGGGTAGGACATGTCGCCCATCGGCATGTCCTCGATGCGCCAGCCGAAGACCGACCGGTAGAAGGTCTGGATGGCGACGGGGTCGGGGGTGTGGAGCTCGACCCAGCCGAGCGAGCCCGGGTCGGTGACCATGCCGAGCCCCTTGGTCTGGCCCGGCTGCCACACGGCGAACGCGGCCCCCGCCGGGTCGGCGAAGACCGCCATCCTGCCCTGCCCCTCGATGTCGCGCGGCGGGGACAGCACCGTGCCGCCCGCCTGCTCGATCGTCTTGGCGATGGTGTCGGCGTCGGTGGCCTGGAAGTACGTCAGCCACGCCGCGGTCGCGTTGTCCTCCGTGGCCTGGCTGATCCCGGCCGCCGTCTTCCCGTCGACCTGGCAGAACCGGTAGTGCATGTGCTCGGGGCCCAGCGAGATGGACTGCCAGCCGAACAGCCGGGTGTAGAAGGCGTTCGCCGCCTCCGCGTCGGGGCTGTTGACGTCGATCCAGCTGGGAGCGCCCGGTACGTAGTCTGTGGTGAGCATGGCCTGCTCCTTCGTGTGACGAAGCGATGGGTGGCCTCTTCACCTCACGGTGCGGTCTGAGGGCGATGCCACTCGTATCCGGCGACTGCCAGCCTGGCACGACCCACCGACAAAAGCGACCGACGCCGCAGTCGAATAAGTGTTTGAACTATGGCATAGACTCGACACCATGACAGCCTCGTTCCAAGCATCTCTGCTGAGCCTCGACGAGGAGCTCGGGGCCGGGCCGCTCGGTGCCACGGTCCGCAGGACGCACCTCGACCACGGAGCCTGGATCGACCTGCGGCCGGGCTGGCTCTCGGGTGCGGACACGCTGTTCGAGCGGCTGGCCGAGACGGTGCCGTGGCGGGCGGAGCGGCGTCGCATGTACGACCGGGTGGTGGACGTGCCGCGGCTGCTGAAGTTCTACGACGAGGACGAGACCCTGCCCGACCCGGTGCTCGACGACTGCAGGCGCGCGCTCAACGAGCATTACGAGGAGGAGCTGGGGGAGCCGTTCCGCACGGCCGGGCTCTGCTTCTACCGCGACGGTCGCGACAGCGTGGCCTGGCACGGCGACACCATCGGGAGGGGCGGCACCGAGGACACCATGGTGGCCATCGTCTCGGTCGGCGACCCCCGCCCGCTTCTGCTCCGCCCGCGTGGTGGGGGGCCGTCCATCCGGCGCGATCTGGGGCATGGGGATCTGATCGTGATGGGCGGGAGTTGCCAGCGTACGTGGGAGCACGCGATCCCGAAGACGGCCCGCCCGACGGGGCCGCGTATCAGCATCCAATTCCGGCCCCGCGGTGTCCGCTGACGGGATCCGCCCTCCGGCGCCGCACTGGGCACACCCCCCATGTCCGGCTCCCGTCTGTGTGTTCGTCCGGACGTCGTGCGCGTTGGGCCGGGCTGCGTCGTTGGTCGCCTCGCCGATGCAGCTCCTGGTCGGCGGTGTCGGCGGGTGGCCCTGCCGCGCCGTCGTGCGCCGGCCGTCACGTGCCGGTCGCCCGCGACTCGGGCCCGCAGCCGGGTGCGAGCTCGTGGAATGAGGGGCGCCGGTGCCCACACCCGTGGCTTCGAAGGCTCATCGCGCCGTTCGTCGTGATGGCGGCGCTGGTGCAGGGGTGCGCCGGTGAAGAG
>NZ_JBFAMX010000657.1:0-5494 GCF_040659615.1 Nonomuraea sp. NPDC049784 | reverse complement strand
CTCGCTGCCGGGCGGCGGCTGCAGCTTGCCCGCCCGCACGGCCTTGTTGAACTCGTCGACGTGCCGGAAGCCCGACGCGGCCAGGTCGTCGTAGCGCCGGTCCATCTCGCCCACGACCCATTCGAGGGCCTCTGCGGCCTTCTTCGGGTTGGTGATGATCGGCGTGATCAGGTGCGGAATGTTTCTATAGGCGCCGAGCTCGACCCGCTTGGGGTCGATGAGGATCAGCCGAACCTCATCGGGCGTCGCCCCCATCAAGATCGAGACAATAAGACTGTTGATGAACACGCTCTTGCCGGTGCCGGTGGCACCCGCAACGAGCAGGTGTGGCATGCGTGTCAGATCGGCCTGGCTGGTGAAACCGTCCACCGTCCGTCCGATGGGAATGATCAAGGGATGACGGTCAGGCTGTCCACTGATGGAGTGCAGCAGCGAGCCGAGCCTGACCACGTCGCGGTGGGCGTTCGGGACTTCGAGCCCGACCGCCGCGCTGCCGCCGGGTGCCGGGGACAACCATCGGGTGTCGGCTGAGCGGACCGCCAGATGGAAGTCCTTCTCCTGAGCCTGGAGCTTCTTGGCCGAGAAACCAGGGTCGAGCGCGATGAGGTACACAGTGACCTGTGGGCCTCGGATAAAGCCACTTACCTTGGCACCCAGTCCGAAGTTGGCGATCGTCTGGGCGATGGCCTCGGTGATCGCCTGCGCGTGGGTGTCATTGGCGCTGTTGTGAGGGGCAGAGTCGGTCTCCAGCAGCGTCAGCGTCGGAAGGCGGTAAGGCCGCTGCATACGCGGATCCGCATGCTCGCGGCCGGGCGCGTCGGCTGCATCTTGCCCGTGGGCGATGTCGCCGAGCGGCGCGGACATGTTCTGCCTGGTGTGGTCAGCGGGCTGGAGACCGGAGATGAGAGGTGGCGTGACAGGAGGGGCAGGCTGTGCCGAGAGTTGAGGTGGAGAGGTGGCCACGGCAGGGGCCAGCGTGGGGGGTTGTGCGGCGGGCAGAGCCGCCGGCGCCACGACGATCTTCGAGGCTGCCGGTGTGCTCGGCTCAAGTGACGGCCGGCGGCCGGGCGTGGCGGCCGGGTGCTGAACGGGGCGACGCAGCGCCCGCAGGCGGCGAATGATCTCGGCCAACGGCAGGCCGGTGATCACTACGAGTCCCCACACTGCCATCGCGGCTAGCAACGTCACAATCAGGGTCGGCGGCAAGAGCGCCAGGCCACTCCCCCAGGCGGCGGCTAGCCCGAGCAGGCCGCCGGCCTGGCGCATGACGGCTAGGTCGGGCGGCGTTGCGCCGACGGGCGAGATCCCATGGGCAGCATGTAGCAGCCCGGCTATGCCGGCCAGTGAGAGGACGAGACCGACGGCGATACGCGCGTTGACACGGTCTTGATCGGGGTGTCGCAGCAGCCGCCACGCCATGATCGCGGTGAGCGCCGGTATGAACTTCGTCAACGTGCCCGTGACCGCAGTGATGATCAGATCTGCCCGTGCGGCGAGGGGGTGAGGAATCAGGTGGTAGGTCACCGCGCCGATGAACGCAGCGGCGAGCAACGCAGCCAGACCGAGCTCGTCGCGGGTCCGGCTGGCCTCGGGGTGGGTCTCCCCCTGCCCCGCAGAGCGGACTGCGATCCCAAGGCCGCGGGCCAGAGCAGAGAACAGGACCCGGGCGGGCCGCACCAGCCAACGGTTGGCGAATGCGGCCATGTCGGCGAAGACGCCACTGCGCGACGCTCCAGTCTTTCGCGTCGTCCCCGGCGTTCGAGGGGATGTCTTCCTGCGGTTATGGCTGGAGGCCGCCCGGCCGGAACGCCTGCGTGCGGTCATGATGTCGCCTCCTTTCACGGGGACGTTGTCGCCGCGTTGGTGCGCGGCATGGGCGGGTGTGCACGTTGATCTCGGATGAGCTGGCCGGGGCGATAATGTCGATCACCTGGGCGTCTTCAGGCGTCGCGCCGGCATGCAGCAGGCCGCTGAGTGCTTGGCCGGTGTCGAGTGTGCAGGCGAAGGCTGGTGTGGTCCGTCACGTGGCCGTTTCCTGCCGGCGCAACTCGCTGGCGATGAGCTGCGGGATCTTCGCGTGCCGGTCGACGGATCCGGTGACGATCAGCCGTTGTCCGAGGACGACGAGCTCGGCGACCTGCGGGTAGAGGCGCGGCGGAATCTGGACGATGAGATCGGCGGTGTGGTCGCGCAGGAGTACGTCGGCGAAGTTGTACGTGCCCGATCCCTCACCGCGAGTGTGTATGACGAGGTCGACGATCTCGCCCCGGAGGTGGACCTCGGTGTCGTCGTCATAGCTGCTGCCGCTCAGCTTGAGCACGGCGGCCGTGGTGATGTACGGCTCGCCGTTGTAGGGCTGGGCGTCGTGCTCCGGCGGCGCGTCGTAAGGTACGCGCAGCAGTTGGTGCTCCTCCAGTTTGCGGCCGTCAGGGTCCCGGTAGGTCGTTCGCGGGCCATCGTGGCGAGCGGGTCCGGTCTGGTCTGCGGTCTCGTGGACGTCGTCGGCGAGTATCACGCTGATGCTTCGCAGCTGCGCGGGGGTGCAGTCGGCGAGCGGGCGTGTTTCCCATGTGTGCACCGTGTACGTGATGGGGGTGGTGTGGGCGTAGGCAGCCTGGTATTCGTCCAGCAGCACGTTGAACGCGTTGTGCCAGGTCTTGGGCATGGCGTGTACCCGGTCCAGGGGCAGGACGAGGAAGTCGCCGGAGGCACCGTCGTCGGGCGCGGTCTTTGGGCAGGTGAAGCCGTTGGCGGCGGTGTGGGCGTGCTCGTTCATGGTGGTGACTCCTGTGATCGTCGGTTGGGGCGGGGGTGAGTTGTCGGGTGACTGGTGTTGGCTGACGAGATCGTGACGGCGTGTTGGTGTGTGAGTTGCCAGGGGGCATCGGCGCCCGCCCGGGCGGCAGCCGTGTTCGTGGCTGCCGCCCTTTTGGGGTTGTCTGGCTAGTTGGGATCACCGCCCCCCACGGCGGCGAGCTGCTGCGACGCGTTGTGGGGGTCGTTGTGGTCGCTGCTGCGGGGAGGGGGAATCACCCCCTCGGAGGGAGAGGGGAATCCGTTCTGCTTGCGGTAGCGGTCGGCGTGCCGGCTCATGGTGGCCGGGGCAACGCCGAGCTCCCGAGCGAGAGTCCGGATGGGAACCTCTCCGGCTGGGCTGATGTGTCGAGCGATGGCGGCGTCGAATTCCTCTCTGGTGGGTTTGCCGCTGGTGTTCCGCTCAGGGTCTTGGGTGTTCCGGTCCCCGGTGGCGCGGGTGTTCCGGACGGCGTCCCCGCCTGTTCCTGGCGCCCCGTTCCGGGTGTTCCGCTCCGTCGCCTCGTTGGTGTTCCGGCTGTTTCGGTCCGGGGTGTTCCGCGGCTGTTTCACGATCGTGTGGAACAGCATGCGGGTGGTGTTCCGGGCCTGTTCTTCCAGGGACTGTTCCGGTCGTTCCGGCTCTGGTAGACCCAGATCAGCGTGGGTGCACCCGGCAAGCAGCGTCAGCAGGACTGCGGTGCTGCGGGAGGCGATGATCTGTTCCAGCAGCTCCCGCCGGGAGGTGTTCCGCACCAGGTCAAGATCGCGTTCCGCTGCCCTGTAGATGCGCTCCAGCCGCCAGCGGGCGAAGTTGTTCCACCGGGTGTTCCACCATCCGGGGGTCTGAGCGTTCCGCACCGCCGCGCGGGCGTACCGGATTACCCAGTCGGCGACCTTGGTCAAACGCATGTGGACCTCGGCGTCGGCCGTCTCTGTGGTGCGGGCCGTCACCAGACCGAGTCGCGTGAGCACGTACTCGGGCGTCCACTTCCACCGCGACTGCGACTTGGTGGAACCGGTGCCCTCCAACTCGATCGCCAGAGCGTGGTGCCACAGGATGACGCCCACGACCGGAGCGACCGCCCGCAGCAGGAACACGCCGGCGTCGCCAGCTGTGAGCGTGCTGGTGGCTGAGATCGCCGCTGACATGGAGGCGAGAACCCACGTCATCCGGATCGCGGAAGAGGGGTCTTTTTGCTGGTCAACGGCTTCTTTGGCGCGCAACGCGAACGCCAGCAGCGGGCCTTCCAGCAGGAAGACGCCCAGCCAGGGAAGCCACGGCACGTCCGGGGCTGCCCGGTGGATGACCTCGAAAATGCCCTGGCCGGAGATCACGAGCGCGGCGGCGGCACATACCCAGGTCACGAGGTTGGCCATGGACCGGTGCCGCGGCGGCCGCCGTTTCGGCAGGACCAGCCGCATGAATCCCCAGATCAGGCCCATGGTCAGCAATGTGGCGGCGGCACCGCCGGCGGCCCAGTATGGCGGTGCGGCGTTGCCGACGAGGCTCGTCAACCACTCAAAGTTCGTCACTGTCAGTCACTTTCGGACGTTCATGGGGATGTCCACGGAATGTCTACGGCGATGTCCAGCAGGAGAGGATTGGACATCCACCCCCCTACGCGCGTGCGCGTGCGCGGGTAGGAGAGGGGGTGAGGGCGGGGCGCCGGCCAGCAGGAGTAGATCACTGTGTGTGGCTCTCCAGGTCTGACGGGGTGGGGCCCCCTCCCCCGGGGTCGCTCCCCCACGGCGGGCCGATCTGGGGATCCCCCCCGTTGGAGGCGGGCAGGTCAGGGTGTATGCCCAGGTAGGCGAGGGTGTTTTGGGGGTCTGTGCGGGGTCGGTCTCCCCCGTCCACCCGTCCGGCGCGGATGTCCTCCTCAGCCTCCACGGCTCCCCGGATCAGCTCGGGCTCCCCCACGGCTCGGCGCCACTTCCCATGCGCCGGCTGCTCGAGCAATCCCCTCTTGCGCCACACCCCGCGCCGCAAGCTCGCCCAAGCGCGGCTGCGATGTGGCGCAACAGCTGCATTGGAGTCGGCGGTGGTGATCTGGCCGGGAGAGAGGTGCACTTTCACCAGCGCCCGGAGGTGATCGTCGCCGACCTCGGAGAGGAGCGCCTCCATCTCGTCGGGGACCTCAAGGCGCTCCGACACCATCAGCCGCGGCGGGGCGCCGCTGGCCGCGGCTACCTTCGCGCCGCCCATGGCGGTCTTTTGCAGCTTCGCGGTCTTGCGCCGGGCCCGGGCCTCGTACACCAGGGCCTCCTGCTCCTTGGTGCAGAAGCGGAGTAGGTGGTCAGGGAGGTCGGCCCATCTGTCTGGGTAGTGAGGCAGCCCGGCGGCGGTGGGCTCCTCCAGTTTCGGCGCCAGGTGCGCGGTCTTCACGGCGGCCTCGGCGAGCATTTCGTCGGTGACCTCGGGCGTGTACAGCAGTGTGGTGACGGAGCTGCCGGACTGCTGGCAGTAGAAGACCCCGGTTGGCAGCAGGGTCGTGTCCAGTCGGTTCCAGTTCTTGAGCACGTGCTGGGCGTCCGACTGCTTGGCGACCCGGCCGCAGTAGCGGCGGTTGCAGAACGGCAGCAGGTCGGGGTCCATGGATGACTGTGATAGGTACTGGGAGGCGGTCTCCCAGCCGATGCCCAACGCGCGTCCCTGCGAGCCGACCTTCCGGGCGGCCTCGATGGGCCGGGCGTTGGC
>NZ_JBFAMX010000656.1:0-5539 GCF_040659615.1 Nonomuraea sp. NPDC049784 | reverse complement strand
CGGAGCCGCCGTACTGCTGGCCGTGCTGACCTCGGTGGTGCCTGCCACACTGGCCGGACGGCTACCGCTGGCGACCGTACTGGCCAGGGAATGACCGGGCCGGCACGGTCGCCAGTGACCGGGACGCCGTTCTCACACCGAGGTCCAATACCGTCACCCGGGAGCTGGGCTTTCTCTCCACACAGCCCTCCGCGCGGGGCCGGGAGGCGTTCACCGCGGCAGTCAAGCCGGGTGCGTCCGATCCCGACCCGCTCAACCGGCAGGCAGAGGACGACGTGACCTGACCTTCCGCAGCGCAAAGAGCGCCCGCTCCCGTGCCGGGGAGCGGGCGCTCCTGCCATGAAGGCCGGCCGCGGCAGTCCCAGCAGCGCTCAGCGCGCTCACATGCCCGTGGGTGCCGAATATCGTGTCATCTCATGCGACTTGCGAATCCTCGTGTAGTAGGCCACCGAGTCGGTCTTTTCGAGTGACCGTGATGTCGGCATCGACGAGCTCGGGCAGCGCCTGCAATGGGCTGCTTGATCCAGCACCCGGTGTGGCCGGTGCTCATTGAAATGGGTCTCGTATTCAGGGTCGGGGGTGCGGCGGAAGTCGCCCTGGACGGTGGTGACCGGCCGGAACGCCCGTACCTGGGCCGGGATGAGGCCCTGCTCACGCATCAGGGCACGCGCCAGGGTTCGGCCGAGTAGTGCTCGCCGCGGCGGGCCAGGGCGGCGTGGACGCGCCGGTAGCCGTAGGTCTCGCGCGAGTCGGCGAAGATCTCGGCGACCAGAGCGGCCAGCAGCACGCAGCGTTGCGCGGTGGCCGAGGCCGGCCGCTCACGCTACTCGTAGTAGCCTGAGCGGGATACGCCCAGCCAGGCACACACCTTCACGATCGGACGGCAGGCCTTCTCCGCATCGATCAGCTCGTACTTGGCGAGCGTCGTCGACTGTCCGCCGCGAAGAAGGCGGAGCCCGCTTCGAACGCGGCCGGCTGGTCGAGCGCGAGGAACTGGCCGCATGAGCGACCACATCCGCCTGTAGTGTCTACGCCATGCCGAATCCGAGAACGTCATCACCGGCACGGCAGGAGCTGTTCCGGCCGCACCCCTGACCGCGAGGGGCCGCCGCCAGGCCCTCGACGCAGCCCACAAGCTCGCAGCCGAGCCGATCAGCAGGATCTACTCCAGCACCGCACTCCGGGCACGACAGACCGCACAGTTCCTTACCGCCACGCACGGTCTCGACATCACGGCCATGCCGGACCTCGTCGAGGTCGGCATCGGCACGCACGAAGGCACACGCGACCCCGCGATCCGCGCACGAACGGCCGACGTACTTCGCGCCTGGATGATCGAGCGAGACCTCGGGCAATGTGTGGCAGACGGCGAGACAGGCCATCAGGTCCTCGCCCGCATGACGACCGCCCTTCAGAAGATCGCCAGCGCCCATCCTGGCGAGACCGTAGCGGTCGTCGGCCACGTCGCCAGCCCCACCGTCGCACTGGCGCGGCTATGCTCCCTCGGCTCCAGAGTGTGGGGCACGCCCCTGCCACACGCTTGGCCCTTCCCCGTCGAGTGGGACGGTCAAGCCTGGCACTACCCGACATGGCCCGCAGTCGGTTAGCCCCTCCCACACGGCAACCGATCATCGCCGACCAAATATCCGATCCACAGGTCGTGACGATTGCTCCCACCTGCTATGTCAAGACCGCCACTGTCTACTCGCGGGACTTCATCTCGCAGGCATCTTCCTCTGGTCCGCACGATGATCCCAACCACACTGTCCAGGGCCCCTTGGTCCTGGACATGGTGCGACTCTCGGGTGGTCAGGCATCGGCGGCCAGGAGATCCGGTATGAGTGGCATTCCGGGATGCTGGGTGAGAACCGCAGGCTGTGCTGACCTGGCGTCGCTCGTGCGATCGGTCCGAAGGTAACGGCTCGGCCTCCTTTATCGATGTTCTGCCGGCCCCTCAGGCGCCTGCTCGAAGTGGAACGACTTGATGAAGCAGTCCCGGGGCTGCCTGAGGGCGAAGAACACGCACTCCGCCACGGAGTGGGCCGTCAGCATGTCGCCGGAGCCGCGCGGCGTGCTCTCCCACTGCGGGGACAGCGGGTCTGGATTGCAGAAGTCTGGCGGGTAGAGCGAGATAACCCGCACTCCTTGGGGTCGCAGCCGCTTGGAGAGGATGTCGGCGAAGCCGGCTTGTGCGCTCTTGGCGGCGTAGAAGGCGTCATGTGCGTTGGAGCGCTGGTGGGCCGGCAGCCCGGCAGCGGAGATCATGTTGACCACGTCTGGTCTGTCGGATGCGAGCAACAGTGGCAAAAAGCGTTTCACCATCAAGACCGTGCCGGTCGCTCCGGCGGCGATGGTGTCGGTCACGTCCTCGTCACTGGCGGAGAGGAGATCCGGCCCCTCCAGCCAGCGAGCGCCGTTGTTGACCAGCACGTCCACCCGGTCGGTGCACTGTGCCACTTCGGCGGCGAACTGCCGGATCGAGGCGGGGTCAGCCAGGTCACACGCGAAGGCGTGCACGTGTTCGTGACTGAGGTCACGTATCTCGCTCGCCACGCGTCGTGACGCCTCCAGGCTGCGGGAGGACACAAAGACCTCGGCACCGTGCTGGGCGAAACGGATGGCGAGAGTCCGGCCAAAGTCGCGGGACGCACCGGTGATGACGACACGTTGCTGTTCGAAGCTCATGTAAATGCCTGCTGCCTCTGAAGTTTCATTGCTGTCTTGCGGTTACTGCCCTATGAGGTGATGGGGCGGTCAGTCGGTGCGGTCGATCATCGCGACCTTCGGGCCAAGACCGATCAGGGCAAGGCCGCCCGCGCGTTTGGCGAGCGCCAGCCGTCGTGGGGGGCGGCCGAACCAGCCCGTGTGGCCGAGGCCGTCAGCCCGGATGGCCTTGACGCCCAGGAAGACCAGATATGCCGCGCCACCGAGCTTGATGACGGTGTAGATCAGCGCCGAGCGCTCCACCACGGTCCCCAGTCCCAGCGCCACCACGATGACGAGGGCATAAGCCGCCGACGCGTTGCCGAGGACGGACGCCAGCGCGGCCCGCCGCCCGTGGGCCAGAGCGCGTCCGATCACGAACAGCACGTTCGGACCGGGAAGGGCAGCGAGGAGCGAGGACATCGCGCAGAACACGCTCAGATGGGGAAGACCAGGCACGTCGACATCATCACAAGCCGATCGGGGAAGGGGAAGGAGACCTTCGGCCTAGGACTTCCGGCCCCCAAGTCCTTGTGATGAGCCCCCTCTCACCCCTCGGTGACGGCAAGTACGTCGTCCGCCTCCAGGAAACGCCTGGCACGGTCGCCGCATGACACCGGTCGTGAGCGCGATGCGGTGATCGTGTATGCCTGTCTGTGCGAAGGCCGCGGCGGCAGCCCCACCGCTGTCGTGACGGAGGGGGTTCACCGATGACGAGCGTCCCGCCGCGCCGGGGGTGTGGGGGACGTCGCATGCCGTGTTCGTGTCCGAACGCCATGGGGAGGTGTCGCTGCGGTTCTTCACTGGCGAGAGCGAGTTGCCCGCCTGCGGCCACGGAACGGTCGCGGCGCTGGCGGTGTTCGCTGTCCGCTCCGGGGAACCGGAGTACGCGATCACCCTGCACGCGGGCGGACCCGTCCTGGCGCCCGACCTGGACCGGCTCCGCGTGGCCTGTGACCGTCTCGGCCTGCTGGGCTGCTATGTCCACACCGTCCCCACCGCGGACGGGCGGGCCGCCGCCCGCATGTTCGCCCCGTCGATCGGCGTCCCCGAGGACATCGCCAACGCCAACAGCACCGCCTGCCTGGCCGCCCACCTGTCCCGCCAGGGCTTCACCACCCTCACCGTCGACATGGGCGACGCCCTGTCCTGTCCTTTCTCCATCACCGCCACCACCGGGACCGGACCCGCAGGCGTCCGCGTCGACGTCGGGGGCTTCACCGCTCTCGCCACGGGATGAGCCGCCATCGCGCGCGGCCGTTCCCCGCGCACGCCGGCGCCGCGTAGCAAGGGCCGATGCCGCGCAGGCGGGCACTCGGGCGTGATGCCGAGGACGTTCGCTAGGGGCAGGATGCGCCGGTGGGTCGTCAGCGAATTTCGGGGCGACGCGGGTGGTGCGGCCGCAGACGCGGTTGAGGTAGGTGCGTAGCTCGGTGAACTTGGTGGGGTCGGCGTGTAGGATCCAGCGTTGCCGGGAGGATTCCTGGCGGCCGTGGAGGCGTCCTTGCTGGCGCCAGCGGTGGATCGTGACGCCCAGGTGGGCGGCCAGGTCGGCCAGCCACCACTCGTCCGGGCTGGGTTCTTCTCCGGGCGGGACGGAGAATCGGCGGCGGGGGCGGGGCTGGTGCCCGGCGCGGCGCAGGACTTGCTCGACCAGTCGCCAGCCGATCGGCCCGTCATCGCGGGCGGCGCGGTAGCCGTCGGCGCCAGTCTTCGGTCAGTTGCCTCTGGGCGGCCAAGGCCGACTCCCAGTCGGCTTCCAATTGGCGGACCACCAGCCGATTTTCCGGTTCGGCCACTCGGTAGCAGCGGCGGGCCCGGTCCACTTGCTGAACTGGTACTCGCAGCACCGCTTTAACCAGATCCCACCCACGGGCCTGGTGCTGCCGTCGTCGCCAGTCACGTTTGAACTGTGGGCGACACCGCCACCCGGGAAGGCCAAGTGGCGCACCGCTGGCGGCTCCTGGAGGACGATCGACGACGTCGCGGACGGCACGATCATGGACGCCAAGGTGGCCGCGGGCGCGGGCATCAGCCTGGCAAAGCTGGCCACGAACCCCCTCGCGCGGTCGAACCACACCGGCACCCAACCATCCTCGACAATCAGTGACCTGGCCGCGGTGGTGAAGGCGTACCGGCTGGACGAGTTCGCGGCGCCGGGCGGCTACCGGTGGACCAACCTCGGCGCGCCCGTCAACCCCAACGACGGCGCCCGCCTGGCCGAATCCCTCGACGCCACCGGCTTCGTGCTAAACGCCGACGCCCTGGCCGAGATCGAAGCGGCCGTCCCCGCAGGATCAGCCGCCGGCGAGCGCTATGCGGCCCCCTCATGGCCACCCTCGACAGCGAACACTGACCCACACCCGACCGCGACCCCCGCCCGGCTCGCCCTGGCGGGTCCGACGAACAGCACACCAACACCGTTGCGTTTGTTCGGCCGACGGTTCGTCAAGCCGATGATCACGACGAACGGAACCTCTGGTAGATCACTTGTGTCGAGCAAGATGATCAAGAACCAGGGGTCCCCTTGCAGGAGAAGTCTGCCATCACCCGCACGATCGAGACAGCCGCGGGCGTCCACGCGCCCGGACATCTGGGTGAGCTGACCCAGATCGTCGACTTCACGCTGATGGATGCGGTGCTAGAGGAGACCGGGGCACGGGAGAAGCGGCTGCGGCTGCTGCCCGCCCGTGTGGTGGTCTACTTCACCCTCGCCCTGGCCCCTGTTCGAGCATTGCTCCTACCGGGCGACCTGGGGCAAGCTCACCGCCGCCCTGGGCCGGCTCGCGCCGGTGTGCCCGGCCGCCTCCTCGCTCGCGCGAGCGCGACGCTGGGT
>NZ_JBFAMX010000655.1:0-5541 GCF_040659615.1 Nonomuraea sp. NPDC049784 | reverse complement strand
CGCCGAGCGGCACCGCGAACGCCAGCGCGAGCGCTCCCGCGGCGGCGCACGACGTCAAGGCGGGGGCGGACCTGCGGATCGCGCAGACGATCGCGGGCGCGGAGCTGACCCTCGTGATCAAGGCCACGACCCGGGTGCCGGGGCCGCTGCGCGTCGAGGTGATCGGGTTCCCGTCCGCCCCGGTGCTGGATCTGCGGCTCCGGTCAGTGGCCGACGGGCGCGTCGTGCACGGCACGGCCGCGTCAGGTCGCCCCGCCGAGCTGCGGGTAGAGGAGACCGGGCCGCACGAGCTGACCGTCAGCGCCGGGGGCGAGACCGCGTTGATCCCGTTCCGGGTCCTGGTGGACCGCGGGTCCGGGTGGGAGTTCCTGATCTACGGCGGCCTGTTCGTGGCCGGTCTGCTCCTGGTGGGCGGCCTGCTCACCGGGGCGTTCAACCGGCGCGGCCGGTCGGCGTTCGTGGTGACCGCGGTCGCCGCCGCCGGGCTCGCGGTGGCCACGCTGATCGTGATCCTCGAGCCCTGGTTGCCCACCGGGCCGCCGGACGGCGCCGAGCCGCGCCCCACGGACTCCGCGCTCGGCCGGCCGTACGTACAGCGGGTCGTCACCACGATCCCGGCCCGCCCGGCCGCGGGCGAGGAGTTCGTGGCGCGGGTGGAACTGTTCGACGGGGCCACCGGGCGGCCCGTCGACGACCTCGCCATCCACCACGAGGCCATGGCCCACCTGGTGGTCACCAGCGAGGACGGCCGCTACTTCCGCCACGTCCATCCGCTGCGCACCGCGCCCGGCCGCCTGCAGGTACGGCTGCGCGCCGACCGCCCCGGTCGCTATCTCGCCTACGTCGAGCTCGAACGCACCGACTCCGGCGGCCAGCTCCTCACCGGCGCCTTCACGGTCACCGGATCGGCGAAGTCCACGGCCTCGTCCGACCCGGCGCCCCAGGCCGCCGCGGGGGCGGTCACGGTGACGCCCGCCGTACCGCAGGCGGGGCGGGCGGCCACCGTCGAGGTGACCACGAGCGGGACACCGCGGCCGTGGCTCGGGATGGCGGGTCACCTCATCGTGCGCGCCGAGAACGGCGAGTTCCTCGGCCACGTCCACGAGATGGGAAAACCCGGCGGCCGGTTGCGCTTCACGTTCGGCTTCCCTGCGCCGGGCCGCTACTTCGCCTGGGCCCAGTACGCCACAGACCGCGGCATCACCACCGTGCCGTTTACCGTGGAGGTCCCCCGATGAAGCGGATCAAGGGCCTGAGGGGCCTGCTGGTGTTCGCCGGGCTCGTGGCGGTCGTGGTGGCCGCGTTCGTCGTCGCCCGCACCTCAGGCGCGGACCCGGTCACCACGACGGGAACCCGCTACGCCGTCACCGTCACGGCCGAGCGGAACACGATCGACGTACAGCTGGACAAGGGCGAGGCCGACACCGTCACCGTCGCCGCCGTGATGACCACCATGGGCCACGCGATGCCCGAGATCACCGCCAGGAAGACCGCCGCCGGGCACTTCGTCGCCGAGGGCGACCTGTTCGACATGAACGGCGTGTGGGAACTGTCCATCCGCTTGGCCGGCCCGCCCGGCGAGGAAACCCTCACGCTCAACACCCTCGTCACCGACTAGCTGTACTGACCGCATCGCCGCTGGTCGTGGCGGACGAGGTGGCCGGTCGGCTCAGTGCGGGTCAGACGGAGGGCCGGGCTCCTCGACAGCGGCCAGCGCCTCGAACAGCAGCGCCACCCCCACCGCTCCCGGGTCGGGCAGGCCGCGGGCCCGCTCGCCGACGTAGCTGGCGCGCCCACGGCGGGCGCGGAGTGCAGCGGTGCCGCGCGCCCCCTCCGTTGCGGCGCGGGCGGCTGCAGCGAACCCGGCCCCCCGCTCCAGCTCGGCCACCGCGGGCGCCAGGGCGTCCACCAGCGTACGGTCGCCGACCTCGGCCTCCCCCACCCGCTGGATGGCGGCCAGCCCGGCGGCCGTCCCGCGGGCCCACCCCGTGGCCGGGTCCTCGCCGAGCGCGCGGGCGATCTCGGTGAACAGCAGTCCGAACAGAGGCCCGCTGGTCCCGCCGACCTCGTCCAGGAAGACCCGCCCGGCCACGTCGAACCCGTGCCCGGCAGTCCCGGAAGCGCCGGGCCCCTGTCCCGCCGTATCCAGTTCGGTCAGGACGCGGCGCAGGCCGCCGCGCAGGTTGTCGCCGAAGTCGCCGTCGCCGCTGGCCTGGTCGAGGCGGGTCAGCTCGGCGTGGGCGGCGGCCACGGCCTCGGCGTACCGGTGCAGGACCGGGGCGGTGGGCGCGGTCATCGTGCCTCCAGGGATGGGAACGCGGGCGTGCGGGCGGGGGCGCGCCACCAGGTGCGCCACCCCTCGTGCAGGCGGGTCAGGGTGAGGGAGAAGCCGGCCATGTCGAGCGCGGGAACGTAGGTGCCCACCAGTGACTCGGCCACGTTCAGGCCGCGCCGCTCAAGGTCTCCGGACACCTGATCGAAGATCCCGTACAACTCGAGCTGGGTGGTCGCGCCGAGCCCGTTGACCAGGACCAGCAGGTCGTCGGGCCCGGGCGGCAGGCCGGCCAGCAGCTCGTCGAGCATGCGGGCCAGCAGGTCGGGCAGCGGCGGCCGGTCGACGGTCTTGGCGGCGCGCTCGCCGTGGATGCCGACGCCGTACTCCAGCTCGCCTGGGGCCAGTTCGAAGGCGGGCGCGGCGGTGTGCGGGGAGGTCTGGGCGCGGGAGGCGACGGCGAGGCTGCGGGAGGCGGCCGCGACGGCGGCGCCGAGCGCGGTGAGCTCGGCCAGGCCGCGGCCCTCGTCGGCGGCGGCGCCGAGGATCTTCTCGACCACGACGGTGGCGCCGGTGCCGCGCCGCCCGGTGGCGCTGTGGGCGTCGTCGGTGGCCAGGTCGTCGTCGACGAGTACGCGGCCCACCTCGACGCCTTCGTGGCGCAGGCGTTCGGCGGCGATGCCGAAGTTGATGCGGTCGCCGGTGTAGTTCTTGACGATGTGCACGACACCCTGCGGCCCGGCGGCGGCCAGGCTGGCCTGCAGCACCTGGCGGTTGTGCGGGGAGGCGAACACCTGACCGGGCGCGACGGCGTCGAGCATGCCGCGGCCGAGGAAGCCGGCGTGCAGGGGTTCGTGGCCTGAGCCGCCGCCGGAGACCAGCCCGACGACACGGCGCTCGTCGCGTTCGCGGGCGCGCAGCTGGACGGGGTCCTCGTGCAGCTCCACCAGGTGGGCGTGGGCGCGGGCGAATCCGCGCAACGCCGGGGCGACGAGGTCGCCCTCTGGGACGAACGGGGCGCTCATGCCCTCACCTCTCCTTGCTTCAGACGTCCGGCGGCCAGGCTGGAGATCACGGCCACCCCGATCATGTACGCGACGAGCCAGGTCCAGTGTCCACCCGCTGCGGCCAGCAGCGCGGTGCCCGCCAGCGGGGCCAGGCCGCCACCGAGCGTGGCGCCCACCTGCTGGGTGACCGACAGGCCGGTGTAGCGCACCTGCACCGGGTACAGGTTGGCGAACAGCGCCGCCTGGGCCCCGTACATGGATCCGTGCCCGATCGCCAGGCCGAGTACCATCGCGATCGTCGTCAGCGCGAAGTTCCCGGTCTGCACCATGAGGAAGAACGGCACGGCCAGCACCGCCTGGAACACGGCGCCGGCGATGTAGACGGGGCGCCGCCCGACGCGGTCCGACAGCGCCCCGAACAGCGGCAGCGTGAAGCATTCGGCCAGGCAGGCGATGAGCACAGCCAGCAGCACGGGCCCGCGCGGCAGGCCCAGTTCGGTGGTGACGTAGGCGATCGCGACGACGTAGTAGACGTTGAACAGGCCGCTCTCGGCGATCTTGGCGAAGATCGACAGCACGACGCTGCCGGTGTGCCGCGCGAACACCTCCTTGACCGGCACGCTCTGCACCTCGCGCTCGGCGCGCATCTTGACGAACTCGGGGCTCTCGCTCAGGTGCTGGCGGATGTAGAAGCCGACAGCGACGAGCACGATGCTGAGCAGGAACGGCAGGCGCCAGGCCCACGAGGCGTAGGCGCCCTCGGGCAGGGCGGCGTCCAGCACGGTGACCAGGCCGACAGGCAGCAGCACGCCGGCGGGGGTGCCGATGTGCACGAGCGAGGTGCACAGGCCCTGACGTTCGCGCGGGCTGTACTCCAGCGCCATGAGGACGCCGCCGCCGTACTCGCCACCCATGCCCAGGCCCTGCACGAGCCGGATGAGCACCAGCAGGACCGGCGCGGCGACCCCGATGGTGTCGTAGGAGGGGATCAGGCCGATGGCGAACGTGCCGGCGCCCATCATGAGCATGGTGGTGATCAGCACGTTCTTGCGGCCGAGCCGGTCGCCGAAGTGCCCGAAGATCAGGCCGCCGAGGGGCCGGGCCAGGTAGCCGACGAAGAACGTGGCGAACGCGGCCAGCGTGCCGACCAGCGGGGTCTGGGCGGGGAAGAAGACGTCGTCGAAGACGAGGGCGGCGGTGGTGGCGTACAGGGTGAAGTCGTAGTACTCCACGGTCGTGCCCAGGGCGCTGGCCCAGACCACCCGTGTGAGCGGCGTTCGGCCGGTGGCACGTGGCGGTGCGGCGTCACTGATCGAGCTGTCCATCAGCATCCCTTCTGGTAGTCTGATATATCAGATACTAGATTTAACGTACTCGCAATACCAGGGACCAGGAGCCTTCATGCTGGATCTGCACGGGATGATCTCGACCGTCGTCACGCCGTTCGACGACGACGACCAGGTGGACCTCGACCTGCTGCGGGCAGAGGTCAAATACCTCCTCGACGCCGGCGTGACCGCGATCTGCGCGTGCGGCAGCACCGGTGAGGGGCAGACCCTGTCCCTGGAGGAGAGCCGCGACGTCTGCCGAACGGTGGTCGAGGAGGTCGCCGGACGGGTGCCGGTGATCGCCGGGGTGATCCAGAACTCCACGGCCCAGGTGATCCGCTACTCCCTTGCGCTGAAGGAGACCGGCGTGGACGCGTTGCAGATCACCCCGGTCCACTACGTCTTCTCACCCTCGGCGGAGGAGACCGTCGCCTACTACCGCGAGATCGGCCAGGCCGTCGACCTGCCGATCGTGCTCTACAACGTGGTGCCGTGGGCCCTGGTCGGCGTGGACGTCATCGAGCGGCTGGCCGAGGTGCCCCAGCTCGTGGCCGTCAAGCAGAGCGGCGGCGACATGCACCTGCTGGTCGACCTGCTGGCGCGGGTACGCGACCGCTTCACCATCCTGGCCGCCCTCGACGATCTGCACTACCCGGCGTTCATGCTCGGCGCCCACGGCGCGCTGGCCGCCATCCCCACCGTCACCCCGCGCCTGAGCGTGGAGCTGTGGGACGCCGTCCAGTCCGGCGACCACGACCTGGCCCGCCGCCTGCACGAACGCATCCTCACCGTGTGGCGGGCCATCGACGGCCCCAACCTCCCCGCCACCCTCAAGGCAGCCCTCCAGCTCCAGGGCCGCGACGGCGGCCGGCCCCGCAAGCCCTTCCTGCCGGGCCGAGAGATGGGACCACGGGCCGGTCGGGGTCGGGGCGGT
>NZ_JBFAMX010000654.1:0-5547 GCF_040659615.1 Nonomuraea sp. NPDC049784 | reverse complement strand
GGTGGGGGCGAACAAGTGCCTGGACGTCAGCGGCGCCGGCACCGCCAACGGCACCAAGATGCAGATCTGGACCTGTCACGGCGGCACCAACCAGCAGTGGACCCGCGCCTGACAGCCTCTGACAGCTGACGACGCGCCGTCGCCGGGGCGAGTCATCACCCCGGCGACGGCCACGAGCACGAGGCCGACGCGTGAGGTTCGTCGACGCGATCCGCGGACGTGCGGTCATCGCTGAGCTATCCCCCCGCCGGAGAAACGGTGCTCGAAGCAAGGATGCGCAAGACGGACAACCACTACCTGAGGAGCACGTGTGAACTTCTCGCTCTCCCCTCTGCCTAGGCTTGTGCCCAGGCGCTGGGTCACCTGGACCGTCGGCCTGCTCTGTCTTGTGGCATTCTTACCGGCCACTGCGGCGAGGGCGGACAATCCGATCGTCCAAACCATTTACACGGCCGACCCGGCTCCGCTCGTTCACAACGGGCGGGTGTATCTCTACACGGGACACGACGAAGACGGCTCGACGTATTTCACCATGAAGGACTGGCGGGTCTGGTCGTCCGCAGACATGGTGAACTGGACCGATCACGGCTCCCCGATGAGCCTGGCCACGTTCAGCTGGGCGAGCGCGGACGCCTGGGCGGGCCAGGCCGTCTACCGCAACGGCAAGTTCTACTGGTACGTCCCAGTGAAGAACCGGGCAACCGGCAGGATGGCCATCGGGGTGGCGGTCGGCGACAGCCCCACCGGACCCTTCCGCGACGCCCTCGGGCGCCCGCTGGTGGAGAACGGCGAGATCGATCCCACTGTTTTCATCGACGACAACGGACAGGCCTACCTGTACTGGGGCAACCCGAACCTTTCGTACGTGCAGTTGAACACCGACATGATTTCGTATTCCGGTAGCCCAACCCAGATACCCCTCACCACTGCGGGCTTCGGGACCCGTACCGGGAGCACCGGCCGTCCGACCCTCTACGAAGAAGGACCTTGGGTCTACAAGCGCAACGGTCTGTACTACATGGTCTTCGCGGCGAAATGCTGCTCCGAGTTCATCGCCTACTCCACCGCCCCCGGTCCCACCGGCCCCTGGACCTATCAGGGAACGATCATGCCCACCCAGGGAAGCAGCTTCACCAACCATCCCGGCATCATCGATTTCAACGGCGGGTCCTACTTCTTCTACCACAATGGCGCCTTGCCGGGCGGCGGCGGCTTCACCCGATCAGTCGCGGTGGAGAAGTTCAGCTATAACGCCAACGGCACGATCCCGACGATCAATATGACCACGGCCGGGGCACCCCAGGTCGGCACCCTGAACCCGTACGTCCGTCAGGAAGCCGAAACGATGGCCTGGGAGTCCGGCGTCGAAACCGAGCCCTCCAGCGAAGGCGGCATGAACGTCGGCTGGATCGAGAACGGGGACTACATCAAGGTCAAGGGCGTCGCCTTCGGCACCGGCGCGTCATCCTTCACCGCACGAGTGGCCTCGGCGAGCAGTGGCGGCAGAATCGAAGTCCGCCTGGACGGCGTCAACGGCACCCTGGTGGGCACCTGCACCGTGCCGGGTACCGGAGGCTGGCAGAACTGGACGACCGTGTCCTGCCCCGTCAGCAACGCCGGAGCGATGCACGATCTCTACCTCAGGTTCACCGGCGGAAGCGGCTACCTGTTCAACGTGAACTGGTGGCAGTTCACCGGCAGCGGTGTTTCTTGATGCCCTCATCCTGAGGATCCTCCTCACAGCGCCGGACCAGGCACGTACAGGCCCCGGTAGTCCCTGAGACCTTCGCGGCACCGCCGGCCCAGCGGCATCCGCTCGGTCAGGTACATCAGCGATCGTCGTCCCCGTCCTGGTCGCGGGAGCCCTCGACGTCTCCCAGCACCGAGCGGAGCCAGGTCTCGGTCGTGCCGATGTGCATGAGCGCCGCGGCCTGGGCGAGCATCGCGTCGCCGGCGGCCAGGGCGTTGTAGATCGCCTCGTGCTCGGCGACGGTCTTGTGCGAGCTGCCGGCCTCCACCGTGCCGCGCCACACCCGCATCCGCAACGTGCGGCCGGAGATTCCGTCGAGCAGGGTGGACAGCGTCTCGTTGCCGGTCGCGCTCACGACGGCGCTGTGGAAGGCGGCGTCGTGGTGGTTCAGTTTCTCCACGTCATCGCAAGCAGCGCGCATCGCGTTCAGATGCTCGCCGATCTCGTCGAGTTGCTCGGCAGAGATCTGGGACGCGGCAAGGGCGGTCGCCGCGGGCTCCAGCATCCGCCGTACCTGGACGATCTCCAGCAGGGTGTCGTCGCGCAGCAGCTCGACGGCCAGCCCCAACCCTTCCAGCAGCAGCCGCGGCTCCAGGCTGGTCACGAAGGTGCCGTCACCCCGCCGTACGTCGAGCACCCGGGCCACGACCAGCGCCTTGACCGCCTCGCGCAACGGGTTGCGTGAGACGCCGAGCTGGGCGGCGAGCTGGTGCTCCGGTGGCAGCCGAGCCCCTGGGGGCAGCTCCCCTGACTGGATGAGCGCCCGGATGCGGGAGATCGCCTCGTCAGTCAGCGACATGTGTGCGACCTCCGGGCGTGGAGTCGCTCGATCGGCACTCGGGTCACGCTGGGAAACATAGCAGACATCCCATGTTCGAGAGAGAGCCCAATTTGTCGATGTACAGACATGGGTTGTCTATGTGTCAGCCTGGTGGGCCGGTAGACAGCTATCGCGCCATATTCCTGGTATTTCCCTGAGAGGTCTAGACACACCACCCCGGCGAGGATTACAAAGACATCCCATGTCAATGCAGTGAAGGCCTCTTCATCTCTCGGAAACATCCACTGGAGGTACACCTTCGTGCGCAAGCATCACCCGGGCCGGTCATCGTGACCGAGCTGATCACCGCAGTCGAGGCCCACGACATCCGGTTCCCCACCTCCCGGCAGCTCGACGGCTCCGACGCCATGAACCCCGAGCCCGACTACTCAGCCGCGTACGTGATCGTGCGGACCGGCGGCGGGCAGGAGGGGCACGGGCTCGCCTTCACCGTCGGGCGCGGCAACGAGATCGCCGTCGCCGCCGTGGGGTCGCTGGCGCCGCTGGTCACCGGGCGGCCAGTGGCCGAGGTGCTCGGTGACCTCGGCGGAGTGTCCCGCCGGCTCACCGGCGACAGCCAGCTGCGCTGGCTCGGCCCGGAGAAGGGCGTCATCCACATGGCGGCGGGAGCCGTGCTCAACGCTCTATGGGACCTTCGTGCGCGCAGGGCGGGCAAGCCGCTGTGGCGGCTTCTGTCGGAGCTGCCACCGGAGGAGATCGTCGATGTCGTCGACTTCCGTTACCTGGAGGACGCGCTCACCCGTGAGGAGGCGCTGGCCATCCTGCGCGGCGCCGAGCCGGGCCGCGCCGAGCGCCGCGCACGCCTGCTGGCCGAGGGCTATCCGGCCTACACCACCACTCCCGGCTGGCTCGGCTACACCGACGACAAGCTGGTCCGGCTGGCGGAGGAGGCGGTCGCCGACGGGTTTCGCCAGATCAAGCTGAAAGTCGGCGCCGTCCTGGCCGAGGACGTCCGGCGCGTACGGCTGGCCCGCGAGACGGTCGGCCCCGATGTGCGCATCGCCGTGGACGCCAACCAGGCGTGGAACGTCGGCCAGGCGATCGAGTGGCTGGCCCCGCTCGCCGAGTTCGACCTGTACTGGATCGAGGAGCCCACCTCGCCCGACGACGTGCTGGGCCACGCCACCATCCGCAAGCAGGTGGCGCCCCTCAAGGTCGCCACCGGCGAGCACACCCACAACCGGGTGATGTTCAAGCAGTTACTGCAGGCGGGCGCGATCGACATCCTGCAGCTCGACGCGGCCAGAGTCGCGGGGGTCAACGAGAACATCGCCATCCTGCTGCTGGCCGCCAAGTTCGGGGTGCCGGTGTGCCCGCACGCGGGCGGCGTCGGCCTGTGCGAGATGGTCCAGCACCTTTCGATGTTCGACTACGTCGCCGTCAGCGGCACCACCGAGGACCGCGTCATCGAGTACATCGACCACCTGCACGAGCACTTCACCGACCCGGTCGTGATCCGGGACGGCCGATACGTCGCCCCCGCACGGCCGGGCGGAGGCGCCGAGATGCGTCCGGCATCCCGCGCCGAGTACGCCTACCCGCACGGCCCTCAGTGGGCCTCCGACGCAGTCGCCGACGTGGCGGGTGCGGTGTGACGCGCTCCCCCGGCGGGCTCCGGCCGCGAGCCGGCGCAGGAAAGGAACAGTCATGAAACGAGGACTCGCCTTAGGTGCGGCCGTCGCCCTGTCGGCCGGCCTGGCCACCGCCTGCGGGGGCAGCGGAGGGAGCGGCACGGCCGCCTCAGGAGGCGGCAAGCCTGTCGTCGGGGTGGACTACCCCCGCTCCGACACCGACTTCTGGAACTCCTTCATCAAGTACGTCCCCCAGTTCGGCGCCGAGAACGGCCTGGAGCTGAAGACCTCCAACTCTCAGAACGACATCTCCAAGCTCACCGCCAACGTGCAGAGTTTCATCAGCCAGGGCGTGAAGGGCGTCGTGCTGGCGCCGCAGGACACAGCTGCCGTGGCCCCCACCCTCCAGCAGCTCAACGCCAAGAAGATCCCCGTCGTCATGGTCGACACCCGCCCCGAGCAGGGCGACGCCTTCATGGTGGTGCGTGCCGACAACCGGGCGTACGGCGAGAAGGCGTGCAAATTCCTCGGCGAGAAACTGGCCGGCAAGGGCAAGGTCGTGATGCTCCAGGGCGACCTTGCCTCCATCAACGGCCGCGACCGCACCGAGGCTTTCAACACCTGCATGAAGGCCAGCTACCCCGGCATCACGGTGTTCGGCGAGGCCACCAACTGGGACGGCGCCGTCGCCTCGCAGAAGCTCCAGACCCAGCTCACCGCCAACCCCGACATCAAGGGCGTCTACATGCAGTCGAGCTTCGCCCTGTCGGGCACCCTCCAGGTGCTCCAGCAGCGCGGACTGCTGGTCCCACCGGACGATCCCAAGCACGTCTTCGTCATCTCCAACGACGGCATCCCCCAGGAGCTGAAGGAGATCGCCGCCGGCAACATCGACGCCACCGTCTCCCAGCCGGCCGACCAATACGCCAAGTACGCGCTGCAGTACACCAAGGCCGCCATCGACGGCAAGACGTTCAAGCCGGGCCCGACCGACCACGACAGCGCCATCATCCAGGTGCGCCCCGGCCTGCTGGAGGACCAGCTCTCCGCACCCCTGGTCACCGCCGACGGCGGCACCTACGGAGGCGTAGCGAGCGTCAAGCCAGACGACTCCTCGCTCTGGGGCAACAACCTTGGCGGCTGACCAGGCGGCCACGCCTCTCGTCGAGGCGGTGGGTGTCACGAAGAGATACGGCGAGACCGTCGCGCTGGACCGCGCCGGAATCCGCATCATGCCCGGCCAGACCCACGCGCTCGTCGGCCGCAACGGAGCCGGGAAGTCCACCCTGGTCTCGATTCTCACCGGACTCCAGGCCCCCGACGAGGGCGAGGTGCGCTTCGGCGGCGAGCCTGCCCCGCGCCTCGCCGACCGTGACGCCTGGCGG
>NZ_JBFAMX010000653.1:0-5558 GCF_040659615.1 Nonomuraea sp. NPDC049784 | reverse complement strand
GGTGCCCGCGGCGATGGCCAGCACGCGCGGCGGGGTCACGGTGACCCCGGGGCCGCCCTTGCCGAACTCCTTGACCGGCTGCGCCGTGGGCACGAGCTGGTCGAGGCGGGGAGGCGGTTGCTGCTGTCGCGGTGAAGCCTGCCCGCGTACGGGTTCCTGTGCGGTTTTGACCAGGTCATCGCCCATGATCACGACGATTCCGCCGGCCGCGGCCGTGACCGCGAGCACGGCGATGACCATGAGCATGACCGCACGAAACGAGGGAAGACCGGACACTCGGGACACGTTAACCCACGCGGCCGATAAATCAGTTGCCCTCCGGACATACGGTGCGCAATGGTTAGCTCGCACGAGTAAGGAGGAAATGGCGTGGTCGGGCCTTACCGGGGGCTGTTCGACGGGTCCGGCGTCAAGGGGTTCGTGCTGGCGGGTTTCGTCGGCCGCATGCCGATGTCCATGCTTGGCATCGGGGTCGTGCTGCTGATCTCCACGCTCACCACGTCATACGCCACCGCGGGCGGGGTCGCCGCCATGACCAACGTGGCCTTCGCCGTCGCCGCTCCCCTGTCGAGCCGGCTCGTGGACAGGTTCGGGCAGAGCAAGGTCATCCCGCCGTTCTCCGTCGTCAACGCGCTCGCGCTGGTCTCGCTGATGTTCTGCGCCGGGCTCAGGCTGCCCGACTGGACGCTGTACGCCTCAGGCCTGCTCGTCGGCGCCTCTTCGATGTCCGTCGGCTCGATGGTGCGGGCCCGCTGGTCGGTCATCCACGGCGGATCGAGCAAGCTGCACACCGCGTTCGCCTTCGAGTCCGTGGTGGACGAGGTCATCTTCGTCACCGGGCCGGCGCTGGTCACGGTGCTGGCCACCTCCGTGAACCCGTACGCGGGACTGGTCGTGGCCCTGGTCTGCATGCTCTTCGGCTGCCTGGCGCTGGCGGCTCAGCGGCACACCCAGCCGCCCGTGCGGCCGGTCAAGTCGACGGCCGGCACGCCCATCCTGATCCCCGGCATCGCCCTGCTGGCCTGCGTCGACCTGGCGCTGGGCTCAGTGTTCGGCTCCGTGGACCTGATCACGGTGGCGTTCGCGGAGGAGCACGGCGTGAAGGGGGCCGCCGGGTTCCTGCTGGCCGCGTTCGCGGGCGGGTCGATGGTGTCGGGGCTGTGGTTCGGGTCGAGGCACTGGAAGATCTCGCTGCGCGGGCGGTTCATGCGGACGCTCGGGTTGTTCGTCGTGGGGCTGGTGCCGATCATGTTCATCGGCGACATGCGGATCATGGCGGTGGCGCTCTTCCTGGCCGGCTTCGCGATCTCGCCGACGCTCATCACGGGCTTCTCGCTGACCGAGCGACTGGTGCCGCCGTCCCTGCTCACCGAGGGTATGGCGTGGATCTCGACCTCGATCGGGTTCGGCGTGGCGATCGGCGCGTGGGCGGGCGGGCGGCTGACCGAGGCGTTCGGCGCGTCCAACGCGTACGCCTTCTCCTGGGGCTCGGCGATCCTCGCCGCGGTCGTGGGTGTCGCAGGTTCGGGTTTGCTGAGACTTCCCGAGGCTCCTTCACCCGCGAAGAGCTGATCCGCTACGGTCGGGACATCCCTCGCAACACCCATCACAATGGAAGCACTACTTATGTCCCGACAGATCAGTTCACTTCTAGCCATCGCGGCTGTTTGCGTCACGCTGGCCCCGGCGCCCGCCCTCGCGCAGACGCCCAAGAAGGCGCCCGTCGATTGCACGCAGGTCAAGTGCGTCGCGCTGACCTTCGACGACGGCCCCGGCAAGTACGCGGGGACGCTGCTCGACACGCTGAAGAAGTACGACGCGAAGGCGACGTTCTTCCTCGAGGGCCAGTACGTGAAGAGCCGCCCTGCCTTCGTCAAGCGTATGGCCGCCGAGGGGCACGAGCTCGGCAACCACAGCTACAGCCACCCCGACTTCACCAAGTCCGAGGCCGGGGCCATCAGGAACGAGATCAAGAAGACCCAGGACGCGGTGAAGAAGGCCGCGGGCGTCGAGCCCAAGCTGCTGCGTCCGCCGTACGGGCTCGCCGACCTGCAGGTCTCGGACATCGCCGCCGAGTTCGGGATGCCGATGATCCTGTGGACCGCCGGCTCGGAGGACTGGAAGACCAAGAACGTCGTCGCCATCCAGAAGAAGACACTCGAGGTCGCCCAGCCCAACGGCATCATCCTCATGCACGACTGGGTGAAGCAGACCGTCGACGGCATGCCCTCTCTTATCAAGACCCTGCAGAACAAGGGCTACCACCTGGTGACGGTCTCCGAGGTGCTCAAGGGCGCGGGCGAGGACCTCAAGCCCGGCGACATCTACCCGGTTCCCGCGGGCTGGGAGAAGTGAGTATCGTTCGCGTCTAACCGAAGGATGCTCTGGAGGGGTGCTCGTGACGTTCGCGAACTGGGCTCGTAACCAGTCGTGCACCCCCGCCGAGGTGCGCACACCGGCCTCGGTCGAAGACGTCGTACGCGCCGTGCGAGACGCCGCCGCCTCCGGGCGGCGGGTCCGCATGGTCGGCACGGGTCACTCCTTCACCGGGGCGGCCCTCACAGAGGGCATCATGCTGCGCCCCGGCGCGCTCACCGGCATCAGGTCGTGCGCCGACGACCGCGTGACCGTGCTGGCGGGCACCCCGCTCCGCGTGCTGAACGAACTGCTCGACGAGCGCGGCCTGGCCCTGGCGAACATGGGCGACATCACCGAGCAGACCGTCGCGGGCGCGATCCAGACCGGCACGCACGGCACCGGGCGCGACAGCGGCGGCCTCGCGGACCAGGTCGCCGAGCTGGAGCTGGTGCTGGCCGACGGCTCCGTGGCGGCCGTGGGGCCGGGCGAGGACCTGTTCGACGCGGCCAGGGTCGGGCTGGGGGCGCTCGGGGTGCTGACCGCCGTCACGTTCCGGGTGGAGCCCGCGTTCCTGCTGCACAACCGGCGGCGCGAGCTGCCGCTCGGCGAGATCCTCGACTCCCTCGACGCGCTGACCTCCGAGAACGAGCACCTTGACTTCTTCTGGCTGCCACACACCGACGCCTGCCTGGTCAAGACCAACAACCGCAGCGCGGGCCCGGCCCGGCCGCCGAGCGCGTTCAGGCACTGGCTGGACAACGTGTTCCTGGAGAACACCGTCTTCGGCGCGGCCTGCGCCCTCGGGGCCCGCTTCCCCGACCTGATCCCACGGATCAACGCCGTCAGCGCGGCGGCGCTCGGGGACTCCGAATCGGTCGACACGTCGTACAAGATCTTCACGGCGCGGCGTGACGTGCGCTTCCTCGAGATGGAGTACGCGGTGCCGCGCGAGCACCTCGCCCAAGCGCTGCGCGAGACGCGGGACCTGATCGAGCGGATGGACTGGAAGATCACCTTTCCGGTGGAGGTACGGGTCACGCCGCCCAGCGACGCCTGGCTGTCCACCGCGTACGGGCGGCCCTCGGCGTACATCGCGTGCCACATCTACCGGCCGACGCCCAACCCCGCGTACTTCGAGGGCGTGGAAGAGATCATGACGAGACTGGGCGGGCGGCCGCACTGGGGGAAGCTGCACACCAGAGACGCCCCCTACCTGAGCAAGGTCTATCCCCGCTTCGCGGACTTCACGGCGCTGCGCGACCAGCTCGACCCAGGGCGCGTGTTCGGCAACGAATACCTGGATCGAGTGCTCGGCTAACGCATCGTTAGTTGACCTGCACCTCGCCGTGAACGGCGGGGATTCCCGTCCCGCCTTCGGCGGGAACTCGCGGCACGGACGCGGCGAGTTGTGGAACGGACGCTTGGCGTTTCATAGACCCGACTACCGTCTGGAGGTCTCCGCGCCCTGAGACGACCGGCCCGGCCGCCTTATGGTTGCGTTGCGTACGGGCTTGGTTACTGTCCGCGCGTTAAACATAGCAAAGGTTCTGGGTCCACGGGCGTTCGGTAAAGAAGCTTCCCCGGAAACGTGTCCTGGCATCCCTGGGAGCCGAGTGGCGGGCATTCTCGTAACTCGTGCCCCGACGACTCGGCCTGCCCTCCGTATACCTCGCCGCGGCCGTGGCCACGGCCGCCACGACCGCCGTGCCTCTCGCCATGACGCCCGCCTCAGGACTCGCCCTGCGCCCCGCCCCCTCAGAACCCACCCGGCCCTTCATCGTCACCGCGCGCAGCCGGGTGGCCGCCCGCGACCTCGTCGGCGAGGTGAGGTGGCGGGTGCGGCGCTTCTACACCGCGGCACTGCCCGGCTTCGCCACCTTCCTCACCGCCGCCGAGCTGGCCGAGCTCCAGGCCGACCCGCGCGTGCGCGCGATCGAGCCCGATCGCCAGATCCGCCCCGCGCCTGCCGGGAAGACCCGCCCACTCCCTAGCTCGGCCACCACTTTCTACGTCGTGGACAGCGGCGTGGACGCGGGCAGGGCCGAGTTCGGCGACCGGGCCTGGCGCGCCTTCGACGCCACCGGCGGCACCGGGCACGACTGCCTCGGCCACGGCACGGAGGTCGCCCGGCGCGTCCACACCGCGGCGCCCAGGGCCAGGATCGCCTCGGTACGGGTGCTCGGCTGCGGCGGCTCGGGCACCCTGGCCGACGTGCTGGCCGGGCTGGACTGGATCCACAGGCACGCGCGCGGCCCGTCCGTCGCCAATCTGTCCCTTGACGGCTCCGGCTCCCCCGCGCTCGACGCGGCGGTACGGTCGCTGGTCCGCTCGGGCGTGTCCGTCGTGCGGGGCGGCGCGATTCGCCAGAACCCGTCGGCGGCCTCTAGCCTCCAAATGCGCAACGGCGGGCTCTAGAGTGATGGATCCCACAAATGTGACCGGCGTCACACCGTCCCGGGAGTATCCCAGGAAGGCGATGTTCGGACATGCCGGGTACGGTGCTGGCAGGCAACCGGCACACGCGAGAGACTCAAGGGTCCGGGGGAAGAATGGCGACGCTGACGAAGGGACTCGCATGCAGGAGCTCCGACTCGTCGCGGTGAGTGAGGACGGCACCTACCTCGTGCTGGCTACTGCCGGGCGAGGTACGCGCTTCACGCTTCCCGTGGACGACCGGCTCCGTGCTGCCGTCCGCGGCAACTTCTCCCGTCTCGGCCAGTACGAGATCGAAGTGGAGAGTCCGTTGCGCCCCAAGGAGATCCAGGCACGCATCCGCGCCGGAGAGACGGCGGAGGAGATAGCCGCGACCGCCGGGATCCCGGTCGAGCGTGTCCGCTGGTTTGAGGGTCCGGTGCTGCAGGAGCGGGAGTACGTCGCCCAGCAGGCACAGCGTGTGGCCGTACGGATGCCCGGGGAGTCGGCTCCCGGGCCTACTCTGGGTGATCTCGTGGCGGAGCGGCTGACCAGGCGCGGCGTGCCCACGGACGAGATCGACTGGGACTCCGCCAAGCGCGACGACGGCCTGTGGCGGGTCAAGCTCGGCTACGTGTGGAACGGTCACACGCGCCACGCCGAGTGGCTCTTCGACCCGCGCAAGCGGCACGTGACGCCCCACGACGACGAGGCCATGCGGCTGTCCTCGGCCGACTTCGACCCCGAGCCGCCCGTGGTGGAGGACACCACGGTGACGCCGTTCACGC
>NZ_JBFAMX010000652.1:0-5589 GCF_040659615.1 Nonomuraea sp. NPDC049784 | reverse complement strand
GGCAGGAGCGCCTTGCGGGCGTTCTCCGCAGAGACGCCATCGCACTTGGCACGGGCGGTGCGACGTGTGTAGTCGAGAAACGTGGTGAGCTGGGGATGCCGGCCGGCTCGGGCGTCGGCCGGGCTCGCGGATGTCGACGCCAGCCCGACCAGTTCGCCGGGTCGGCCTCGGCGTACGTGGTCGCGATCCGCAGGCTGTCATGGTAGACGGACACGTCCGACTGGCCCTTGGGCGGTTGCGTGCTCCACGCGCCCGCGTAAATGCCAGCTCATCGGCGCCATTACCCTCGGCTTACCCATCCAGAACGCCCTGGCCGACACGAACGTGGCCAGGAGCGCGACCCCGTCCGCCTCGTACACCTCGTCCTGGGAGAGCGTGGCGGCGATCAACGACGGCATCGACCCGCCCAGCTCCAACGACACCGTCAACCGCCGCTGGGGCACTTGGCCCAACACCGGCTCCCAATGGGCCGAGCTCACCTGGACCTCCACCCAGACCCTCAAGGCCGCCGACGTCTACTTCTTCGACGACGGCGGCGGCGTGCGCGTCCCGGCCTCCTGGAAGCTCCAGTACTGGAACGGCAGCGCCTACACCGACATCTCCGCTACGTACCCGATCGCGGTCAACGCCTACAACAAGGTGACCTTCACGCAGGTCAGCACCACGCGGCTGCGCGTCGTCCTGCAGAGCGGCCAGGGCTCGGTGGGGCTCCTCGAGGTGAAGGCGTACGCCCCCGACTCCGGTGGCTCGACCGGGTGGAACCCGCCGGCCAACCTGGTCACTCCGCTGAACGAGGTCTGGCAGCACGAAGAGAGCACCTACTCCGACCTCTACGGGTTCCGCAACTACGGCTGGGACCAGGTCATGGCCAACGGCGGCTCGATCAACTACTGCGTCCGCTGGGACAGCACCGCCACAGTGACGTCCGCCCAGCGTGACCAGATCCACGCCGCGCTGGCCCGCCAGTTCAAGAAGTGGATGGACGTCATGGCCGGCCACAACGGCTGGCCGTACGCGACCGTGCCGGTCAAGGTCGTGGGCTGGGCCGTGCGCGACCGGGCGCAACTGCAGTGGAGCGACAACTCGGTGGACATCTACGTCAACAACATCCGGGAGAACGCGCCCCAGTGCGCCGAGCCCTGCGGCCGGTTCTTCAACCAGAGCGGCACCTACCCGAACTGCCCGGGCGGCGCGTCGCACCACTACGACATGTCGCTGTGGCTGACCGCCGGGTTCGGCGGGGGAGCCGGGGGCGACTGGGGGCAGCGGATCGGCAGCGAGTACTACATGTCCAACCTCAACACCGACAACATCCACATCCTCCTGCATGAGATGGGCCACTCGTTCGGCCTGGACGACTTCTACGACTGGACTCCGACGGGCCAGTGCTGCTTCCTGATGAACGCCGGCAGCGCGGCGTACATCACGGACTTCGACGCGTGGATGTTGCGCGACTGGTGGCGGCACCTGAAGAGCCGCTACGGCTACTAGCGAAAAGGGGAGGGCGGCGGGGTCTCCGCCGCCCTCCGGTCGTTCACGCCACCGTGAGCTTGTACTCGTGCGTGACAGGGGTGCTCAGCTTGTCGTTGTCCCTGAGCTGGACGGTGAACGTGGCGGTCCCGGCCGCGGTGGGCGTGCCGGTGATCGCCCCGGTGAACCGGTCGAGGCTCAGGCCCGCGGGCAGCGAGCCGTCGACGACCTGCCAGTCGTAGAACGGGACCCCGCCCTTGGCCTGGAGCCGCTGCTCGTATGCGGTCCCTGCCTTCGCCGCGGGGACGGCGGAGGTCTCGATCGAGGGCTTGAGGAACGGGGTCAGGTTCTTGTTCAGCTTCCACCCGGCGTTCTCCGCGATCAGCAGTGAGAGCTTGGTCAGCTCCCACCTGCGGGTCGGGAAGACGTGCCGCCAGCCGCCGCTCTGCCCGCTGATCCGGTCCCAGTACGGATCGTCGCCGGGCACGTGGTAGCTGGTGTCCAGGGGCACGGGGTAGCCCTGGTAGTCGATGACGTCCTGGTCGTTCTTGCCCTTGGAGGCCACGTAGTCGGCCATGCCCTGCCAGTCGCTGTGGAAGGCGACCGCGTGGCCGTACTCGTGCATGACCAGCCCCTCGACGTCGATCACCTGGCCGAGGTCCGTCTTGTACCAGTCCTCGTCCTTGAGGGAGGTGAACAGCTTCATCAGCTGCTCGTCGTACTCGAGGATCATGCTGGTCGAGCGGTGGTAGGGGGTGGGCTTGCCGTTCTGGGTGTGGAACTTGCCGTTGATGGTCGGGTAGCCGGTCGAGTACGGCGTCTGGATGCCGCGGAAGAACACGTACATACCGTTGTACGGCTTGGCGTTCGAGACCTCGACCTCGTTCTGCCAGTCGTCGCCCGGCAGCCGGTTGACCTCGTCGCCCGCGGGCACCGTGTCGAACGGCTTCAGGTCGAAGAACGCGAACCAGTTCCTGACCGCGGCCTCGGCGGCCTTGCGCACGCCGGGGTCCTTGAAGTAGCCGGTGATGTCGTCGTAGCGGTAATCGAAGTCGATGGGGATGGTGGGCTTGAGCGGGGTCTTCTCGTCCTGCTGCACCCTGATCGGCATGGTCTGCGTGTTCGTGGCGCCGTCGGCGTCAGTGGTCTTCATGATCCACTGGTGCAGCTCGTCCTGGCCGCCGCTCTGCTTGGAGTGGATGGCCAGCCGGACGACCTCGCGGTCGGCGGGGCCGGTGAGCGTGAAGGACTTGGTCGCGCCGGTGGCCGTCAGCTCGCTCGGCATGTTGAACATCAGCCTGGACGTGCCCTTGGCCTGCAGGTCCACCTTCAGCGGGTAGCTGATGCCGGGGACCTTCGGTGCGCGTACCGTCAGCTCGATGTACGGGTTGGCGAGGTAGCCCTGCCAGTCCACGAGCTGGACGCCGTAGTCGTTGACCTTGCGGTAGAAGATGTCGTACACCTCCAGCGCGGGAGCCGGCTGGCGCGCGGCGAGGCTGGGGGAGGGGATGGACAGCGCGCCGGCCAAGGCGGCCAGCGCGCTGAGTGTGGCGAACTTCCTCATCGAATCCTTTTCTAGGTAAAGGCCTTCACTTCGAGCAGCCCTACAGAGGCCTGGCCGCTCTGCAGGACCACGCGTAAGCGCGTGGTGCTGATCTGGTTGAACGTGACGTGGTTGTAGGCGTTGATGGCGATCGGATAGGTGCCAGGGATGTCGGCGTACGCGCTGCCGTTCCAGTACTGGAGCTTCCAGGAGGAGGGCAGGCGGACGCCGTCGTTGTCGTCGAAGAAGTAGACGTCGGCGGCCTTGAGGGTCTGGGCGGCCGGCCAGGTGAGCTCGGCCCACTGGGAGCCGGTGTTGGGCCAGGTGCCCCAGCGGCGGTTGACGGTGTCGTTGGAGCCGGGCGGGTCGATGCCGTCGTTGACCGCCGCCACGCTCTCCCACGGGGAGGTGTACGAGGCGGTCGGCGTCGCGCTCCCGGCCACGTTCACGGAGGTCCCGCCGCCGCTGCCCACAGTGAGCTGGAACGTCCTGGTCACCGGCGTGCTGAGCTTGTCGTAGTCCCGCAGCTGCACGGTGAAACTGGACGTCCCCGCCGTGGTGGGGGTGCCGCTGATCGTCCCGGTGAACCGGTCGAGGGTGAGCCCGGTGGGCAGGGAGCCGCTCGTGACCTGCCAGTCGTAGAAGGGCACGCCGCCCTTCGCCTGGAGCGCCTGCTGGTAGGCGGTGCCGGGAGTGGCGGAGGGGAGCGAGGTGGTGACGATGGACGGCGGCAGGAACGGGGTGAGGTTGCGGTTGAGCTTCCACCCGGCGTTCTCCGCGATCAGGAGCGACAGCTTGGTCATCATCCACCGGCGGGTGGGGAACATGTGCGTCCAGCCGCCGTTCTGCCCGCTGATCCGGTCCCAGTACTTCTGGTCGCCCGGAATGTGATAGCTGCTGTCCAGCGGAACGGGATACCCCTGGTAGGCGACGACGTCAGGATCATTGCCGCCGTTCTGGACGTATGCGCGCATGCCGGCCCAGTCGCTGTGGAAGGCGACCGCGTGGCCGTACTCGTGCATGACCAGGCCGTGCACGTCGAGCACCGAGCCCGCGATGTCCGTCTTGTACCAGTCCTCGTCGGCCAGGGAGGTGAACAGGTTCTTGTTCGCCTCGTCGTACTCGAAGATCATCGCGGTGGACCGGTGCAGCGGGCCCGCGAGTTGCTGGCCGCCCCGGGTGCTGTACTTGCCGTTGGCGGCGGGGTAGCCGGTCGAGTACGGCGTCTGGATGCCGCGGAAGAACACGTACATGCCGTTGTAGGCGGAGTTGTTGGTGACCGTGATCTCGTTCTGCCAGTCGTTGCCCGGCAGGTGGTTCGTCTCCGCCCCGGCCGCCACGGAGTCGAACGGCTGCATGTCGAAGAACCTGAACCAGTCCTTCACCGCCTCCTCGGCGGCGGTCCTGAAGTTCGGCTCGTTGAAGTAGCCGGTGATGTTGTCGTAGCGGTAGTCGAAGGTGAGGGGCAGGCTGGGCTGCGGCGCGGTCTTCTCGTCCTGCTGCACCCGGATCGGCATCTGCTGCTGGTATGTCGTGCCGCTCGCATCCTGGATGCCGAGCTTGAGCGTGTAACTTTCATCCTGGCCGGGGCCGCGCTTGGAGTGGATCGCGAGGCGGAACGGCTTCTGATCGGTGGCGCCGGCGAAGGTCAGCGTCTTGGTGGCGCCGGTGGCGGTGAGCTGGCTGGGCAGGTCCATCATGAGCCTGGACGTGCCCTCGGCCTTCAGGTCGATGGTGACGGGGTACCGCGCGTCGGGCGGGGGTTTGAGGGTGAGCTCGACGTACGGATTGGCCAGGTAGCCCTGCCAGTCGACCAGCTTGACGCCGTAGTCGTTGACGGTCCTGCCGAACATGTCGACCACCGTGGCGGTGGGCGCGGCGTGCGCTTGCTGCGGCACGCCGCTGAGTAAGGAGGCGAGTAAGACTGCCGCAACGGTGACTCGCCTGGCGCCCTTCGCGGCCTTGAGGGCGTGGCGGGATCCTCGGTCCATCCGGACTCCTCAAAGGATTTTGGGAATAGGTTTTCCCACGCGCACAGTAAGGTGTTACACAGCACCGGTCAACCCCCGCAGCCGCGGGTGTCATCTCCGGGCGCGGGCCCCTTGAGGGACGGTATGGCTGGGACCGGTAGTTCGGTGCGGCGGACCGGGGCGCGTCACGGGTGTGTCCTTTGTGGCACCGGACACGCCGCGTCCAGCCGCGCACGTCAATCAGCATCCCCGCCGCCGGTGGGATGCGGGCCAAGGACGCGCCCGGCGGGTCAGGGGGTGGCGCGGCGGGTGGACTCGCGCAAGACCAGGCTGGCCGGGACGATGGTGACGCCGCCGGTCGTCGGGTTGCCCGCGATCGCGTCCAGAATGTGACGGGCGGCCAAGCGGCCGATCTCGCCCAGATTCATGTCCACGGTCGTCAGCGGCGGCCGGCACCCCAGCGCCATCGGCTCCCAGTTGTCGAACCCCACCAGCGCCACGTCCTCAGGCACCCGCCGCCCCCGCTCCCGCAGCGTCTCCGCCACCCCTCGCGCGATCTGGTCGCTCCCGCAGAAGATGGCGTCCACGTCGGGCGCCGCGTGCAGC
>NZ_JBFAMX010000651.1:0-5589 GCF_040659615.1 Nonomuraea sp. NPDC049784 | reverse complement strand
GGATCGGGAGCGTGCGTACGGGCGGCTGCGGGACGCCGAGCTCCGACAGCCACGAGGCGAGCTGCTCCGACGACGACACGTACACGATGCGGCCCAGCCCCACCCAGGCGTGGGCGGCGGCGCACATCGGGCAGTGCTCGCCGGAGGTGTAGACGGTGGCGGCCGCCCGCTCGGCAGGCGTCAGGTGCGCCGCCGACCAGCGGGCCAGGGCGAACTCCGGGTGCTGGGTGTTGTCACCGGAGGCCACCCGGTTGTGGTCCTCGGCCAGGACGACGCCGTCGCCCGAGACCAGCACCGAGCCGAACGGCTCGTCGCCCACCTCCAGCGCCCGGGTGGCCAGTTCGACACAGCGCCGCAGGTGCGGCATTTCCGATTCCGCGATCACGAGGACCCCATCCTAGAGCCGGCGAAGGTGAGCACGGCCGCGCAACAGGCCGAGCAACTCGACCAGGAGGCCGCCGAGCAGCGGCCCGGCGGGCAGCGCCAGGCTGCCGATCGCGGCCCACGCCCCGATGGCCCGGGCCTGCTGTTCGCGATCAGCGTAAAGGCGGGTGATCACGGCCAGCGTGCCCGGCAGGAGGAGGGCGGCGCCCATGCCCTGCGCCACGCGGGCCGCCGCGAGCGGCCCGATTCCGGGCGAGAGCGCGCAGGCCGCCGAGGCCAGGACGAAGAAGATTCCCGCGCACATCACGATAAAGGTAACGGTCCTCCGAAAATTCATGATTTCTCGCTGTTTCCGCATGTCACGGACAGGAAACCTCTCGCGGAGGCTACTGAAAATCGGTTGATCCCACGTATTAGCCTAGAAGGGATGCCTCCCGATACGCACATACCTCGCCGTCCCCTGCTCTCCTCCAACTCTCTGTGGCGGATGAAGTCCTACCTCCGCCCGTACGCTGTCAGGCTGATCTTCATCTGGCTGGCAGCCGTCGTCGGCATCGCAGCCGGCATCTCCATGCCCCTCGTCAGCGAGAAGGTCATCGATGGCCCCATCCTCCATGGCGATCACGGAGCGTTACTCCCTCTGGGGCTCCTGGCACTCGGCGTGGGTGCCGTCGAAGCGTTCCTGATCTTCTTCAGGCGCTGGACGCAGATCACGCCCGTGCTCGGGCTCGAGACCCGCATCCGAGACGACCTCTACGAACACCTGCAGCGCCTGCCGATGGGATTCCACGGCGACTGGCAGTCCGGCCAGTTGCTGTCGCGGGCCACGACCGACCTGTCCACCATCCGCCGCTTCCTCGGCTTCGGCATGCTCTTCCTGGTCATGAACGTGCTCCAGCTGATCACGGTGACCGTGCTGCTGCTGAACAAGTACTGGCCGCTGGGCCTGCTCGTCGCGGCCTCCGCCGTGCCGATCGTGTGGGTCTCCCTCCGCTTCGAGAAGCGCTACATCAAGGTCTCCCGCCAGGTCCAGGACGAGCAGGGCGACCTCGCCACGCTCGTCGAGGAGTCGGCCATCGGCATCCGGACGATCAAGGCGTTCGGCCGCCGCCACCACGTCTACGACACCTACGACGACGCCGCGCTCAAGGTCTACGGCACCTCGATGGACAAGGTGCGCCTGTCGGCGAAGTTCTTCGCCTTCCTCGAGGTGATCCCCAACATCACGCTCGCCCTGGTGCTCCTGCTCGGCGCGCTGGCCGTCGGGTCCGGGGAGCTCACGCTGGGCGGACTGGTCGCGTTCACGACTCTGATGCTGCAGCTGGTCTGGCCCATCGCGAGCCTCGGCTACATCCTGGCCATGGCCCAGGAGGCCATGACCTCCGCCGACCGGGTCATGGAGGTCATGGACACCGTACCGTCCATCGAGGGCGGCTCCGAGTCCATCGACAGGCCGCGCGGCCACCTGCGCTTCGAGGGCGTCGGGTTCCACTTCCCCGGCTCCGACCAGCCGGTGCTGCGCGACGTCTGGCTGGACGTGCGCCCCGGTGAGACGGTCGCCATCGTGGGCGCGACCGGCTCGGGCAAGACCACGATGACCGCGCTGGTGCCCCGGCTGATCGACCCGACCGAGGGGCGCGTCACGATCGACGGTCACGACGTGCGCGACCTGACCCTGCCCGCCCTGCGCTCGGTGGTGGCCACCGCGTTCGAGGAGCCCACGCTGTTCTCGATGAGCGTGCGGGAGAACCTCACCCTCGGCCGGCTCGACGCCACCGAGGAGGAGCTGGCCTCGGCCATCCAGACCGCGCAGGCGATGTTCGTGTACGACCTGCCGTGGGGCCTCGACACCCGCATCGGCGAGCAGGGCCTGTCGCTCTCCGGCGGCCAGCGGCAGCGGCTCGCCCTGGCCAGGGCCGTGCTGAGCAAGCCGCGGATCCTCGTGCTCGACGACACCTTGTCCGCGCTCGACGTCGAGACCGAGGCACTGGTGGAGGAGGCGCTGCGCCACGTGCTGCGCGACGCCACCGGCATCGTGGTGGCCCATCGGGCCTCCACCGTGCTGCTCGCCGACAAGGTGGCGCTGCTGCGCGACGGCACCATCACGCACGTCGGCCACCACAATGAACTGCTCACCGAGGTGCCCGAATACCGGGAGCTGCTGGCTCAGGACGCCGACTTCGACCCCACGGAAGGAGCGCTGCGTTGACCGCCACCACGACGACGACCTGGCGCGGCGTCGCCTCCGAGGATCAGGACGAGCTGCCGGAGAAGGTCTCCGTCCTACTGCGGGACCGTTCCCGGAGGTTGCTGGGCGACCTGCTCACGCCGTACCGGAAGCAGATCGCGCTGCTGACGGCGATCATCATCGTCTCCAACCTGGCGGGACTCGCGATCCCCTACCTGGTCAAGGTGGGCATCGACGCGGGCATCCCGCCGATGATGCGCGGCAGCGGTCCTGCCACGCTGCTGACCGTGGTCGGGGTCATCCTGGCCGCCGCGGTGACGCAGGCGCTGACCAGGCAGGCGTTCCTGCGGCTGTCGGGGAGGATCGGCCAGAGCATCCTGCTGGAGCTGCGCAGGAGGGTGTTCGACCACTTCCAGCGGCTGTCGCTGAGCTTCCACGAGAAGTACACCTCTGGCCGGGTCATCTCCCGGCTCACCTCCGACATCGAGGCCATCGCCGAGCTGCTCCAGTCGGGGTTCGACGGGCTGGTGACGGCGGTGCTGACGATGTTCGGCACGGCGGCGCTGCTGCTGGTGCTGGACGTCCACCTCGGCCTGGTGGCGCTGATCCCGCTGCCGCTGCTGCTGCTGTTCACCAAGTGGTTCAGGCGGCAGTCGGCGATCGTGTACCGGCGCACCCGGGAGACGGTGGCCCTGGTGATCGTGCACTTCGTGGAGTCGATGACCGGCATCCGCGCGGTGCAGGCCTTCCGCAGGGAGCCGCGTAACCAGGAGATCTTCGAACAGCTCAACGACGACTACCGCGACGCGAACGCCCGCAGCATGCAGCTCATCGCGGTCTTCATGCCCGGGATCAAGCTGATCGGCAACATGACGGTCGGCGGCGTGCTGATCTACGGCGGCTACCTGGCCTTCAACCAGGAGGTCACGGTCGGCGTGCTGGCCGCGTTCCTGCTGTACCTGCGGCAGTTCTACGAGCCGATGCAGGAGATCAGCCAGTTCTACAACACGCTCCAGTCCGCGGGCGCGGCGCTGGAGAAGTTGTCGGGCGTGCTGGAGGAGGAGCCCTCCGTGCCGGAGCCGCGCAAGCCCGCGGCGCTGCCGCAGGGCAGGGCGCGGGGCAAGGTGCGCTTCGAGGGCGTCAGGTTCGCCTACGTCGAGGAGATGCCGATCCTGCCCCGTCTCGACCTCACGATCCCGGGCGGGCAGAGCGTGGCGCTGGTCGGGGCGACGGGCGCGGGCAAGACGACGCTGGCCAAGCTGATCTCCCGCTTCTACGACCCCACCGACGGCCGCGTGCTGCTCGACGGCGTCGATCTGCGCACGCTGGACGAGCCGACACTACGCCAGGCCGTGGTCATGGTGACGCAGGAGAACTTCCTGTTCAGCGGTACGGTCGCCGACAACATCAGGTTCGGCCGGCCCGACGCCAGTGACCGGGAGGTACGCGAGGCGGCCAAGGCGATCGGCGCGCACGACTTCATCTCGGGCCTGCCGGACGGCTACGACACCGAGGTGGGCAAGCGCGGCGGCCGCATGTCGGCCGGGCAGCGCCAGCTCGTCGCCTTCGCCAGGGCGTTCCTCGCCGATCCGGCCGTGCTGATCCTGGACGAGGCCACCTCCAGCCTCGACGTGCCGAGCGAGCGGCTGGTGCAGCGCGCGCTGCGGACCATTCTGGCCGACCGGACCGCGCTGATCATCGCGCACCGGCTCTCGACGGTGGAGATCGCCGACCGGGTGCTGGTGATGGACCGGGGCGAGATCGTCGAGGACGGCCCGCCGGACCGGCTCATCGCCGCCTCGGGCCGGTTCGCCGGGCTGCACCAGGCATGGCTGGAGAGCCTCAGCTAGCCCTAGTGGTGGTGTGCCACGGCCACGGTGTTCGCGTACAGCTCGTAGCCGACGAACATCGCCAGCGGCACCCCGAGTGCGACTAAAAGCCTGCCGGGCAGGTTCGTCCGCGGCGCGGACATCCTGCCCGGCTGCCCCGCTGCCGGTGCGAAGACCGGCGCGGGCTCCGGCGCGGGATCGGGCACCAGCTCGGGATGCCGTGCTAAATACCCCGAGGGGAAGGAGGTTACGTGGTACGCGCCGCAGTGCGGGCAGCACGTGCCCGACCAGGGCGGCTGCACAGACACTCCTGAGCTGAGCCAGATCTCGACCTCGTTGCCGTGGACGTCGGTGAGGTGTCTGACGACGAAATCCTCTTCCCAGACGTACAGGCAACGAAGGCATTCGAAAGGCCACTTCTCGCGGGCCTCGAACCCGTCTGGCATCAGGACCACCCCCGGCTTCCGGATCGCCGTTCGCCCCTGAGTGTCCGCCGGGTCCGCCACCTCCGCAAGACGGGCTTTGTGACACTTGGCGTTATGGAATGCTCACCAGGTGTCAGGTTATACGTTCGTAAAACAGTGGATACTTGACCGGGCTGCGCAGCTTCGACTCGTCGGGTTTCGGGGGGTTGGCCGGCGGGATCAGCTCCGGATGGTGTGAGAGATAGCCCTCCGGGAACGTCGTGGCCTGCTGGCTCCCGCAACGGGGGCAGATGACGGCGCCCGGCGACGGCGGTAGCACGGGCAGCCCGCCGCGCAGCCAGATCTGACATTCGTTTCCGTGACCATCAACGGCGTGCCTGACGACGTATTCCTCTTCCCAGACGTGCCAGCAACCGCGGCACTCGAAAGGCACGTTCCTGCGTTCCTCTTCCAACGAGGTCACCCCCTCACCTTTGAGTGTGTGCCCCCTCCTCCGGATCTCGCAACCTGGGTCACCGAACCACGAACACAAAGGTCAAAGCGCCCGCCACCACGCTCATCGTGCCGAGCCAGGCGAAGAACACGTCGAGCCCGGGGTTCAGGGGGCTGCCGCCGTGCAGGGCCTCCTGCACGCGGCGCCACCGTACCCCCGTCCTGATGAGCAGCACGCTGCCGCAGAGCGCGGCCAGCGCGAAGGCCGCGACGGCGGGCATGGGCAGGCCCTGCCTCAGCGACAGCCCGGCCGCGCCGAGGCCGCCGGTGC
>NZ_JBFAMX010000650.1:0-5600 GCF_040659615.1 Nonomuraea sp. NPDC049784 | reverse complement strand
ACCTGCGCGGCGCTGATCGCGGCGATGGCGGACGCGCGGGCTGAGGGGTGGGGCCTGCGCAGGATCGGCGTGAGCGCCGGGATCTCGCATGAGCAGGTACGCCGGCGTCGCGATAGGCCCGTACGTCTGGTCCGTACGTACGCGGGTTAAAGGGGTACGGCCACCGCTGTGATCATTCAGGTGTGATGGAACTGAAGATCGTGCGATGGCCGCGTTGCGTGCGCCAGTCACGCGATCGTCGCGGCGGGTGTGTCAGGCTGCTGGGACGGTGAACAGACCCTGGCCTACTCCCTGAACGAGCGGCTGGAGGAAGGACATGCTGTTGCTCGCCGATCGCGGCTTCTACAGCTTCTACGCCTGGGGTCAGGCCCGCCGTAGCGGCGCCCAGCTGCTGTGGCGGGTGCAGGCCGGGCTCCGCCCGTACTGGCTGTGCGACCTGGACGACGGATCCTGGCTCGCGGTCATCACCAATCCCGTGGTCGGCCTGCACAAGTCGCAGAAGGACCGGCTGCGTGAAGACGCCCGCCAGGGCCGGCCCCTCGACCCCGACCGGGCGGTGGTCGTTCGCGTGCTCGACTACACCGTGCCCGACCGCAAAGGCGACCACATCCGGCTGATCACCAGCATCCTCGACCCGGCCGAGGCTACCGCCGAGCACCTGGCCTCCTGCTACCACCAGCGGTGGGAAGCCGAAACCGGGTTCGACCAGCTGAAGACCCATCTGCGCGGGCCGGGCCGGATTCTACGGTCCCGCACCCCCGACCTGGTGCGCCAGGAGATCTGGGCCTACCTCCTCACCCACTGGCCCCTGGCCACCCTGATCTGCGTCGCGGCCACCACCGCAGGGGTCGACCCCGACCGGATCAAGTTCCTGGCCACCCTGCGCATCGTGCGCCGCTCGGTCACGACCAGGCGGCCTTTCCCCCTGCAACCCACGACACCCTCTGGATGCGCACCGTCCACTACGTCGGTCGGCCTCGCAACCGCAACCCCTCCCGCCGACACCGCAGCTACCCCCGAGCCGTCAAACGCACCCGACGAAGCAGTTACAGAGAACGCCGCCCCTCCGACAAGGGCATCCGGCACGCTGGACCGCCCACCGTCGCGCTCTTGCCCCGGCAACCTCAAACCAGAGCATGATCGTTAACTAAACGGCGGGCTTGGCCGGCGGCGGGGTCAGTGGGAGCAGAAGAACGAGTCGAACACCGTGCCGTTCCCATCGTCGGTGACGCTCAGCAACGCCTGGCCGTCCACGATCTCGACGGTGAGCTCCACGCCGGTCCGTGCGTGCCGTTGGGCATGCGACCAGGGCTGGAGATCCGTCGAAGGATCGGTGGCTGGCCACCGGGCAGGACACGTGGAGAGCCCTGTGCTCGGAAACGGGCACGCCGGGTTCCGGGCGGCGGCTCGGGGAAACGGACCAGCGGCAACACCGACACCGCGCCCCGAGCCGACCGCTCAAGCGCAGTGCGGCCCTCCCCTTGCGGCGGGCTGTGTATACAGCGCGGTCACATGGGGCGGCTCGCCGGTCATGAGTGTGCCCTCGTCCGACGTCCCCGCGGAGCCTCCGGCCGTCGCAGTACCATCCCCGCGCCGGCGCCGTGCGGGGATCCCGAATCGGGACGGAACCCGTCGCCTCCCGCCCGGCGGTCGACAGTGATCACCCCGTTGACGAGCACGACGTCGACGCCGTTGGGGGCGGGCGTGTCGAACGTCGCGTTCTCCCCGATGGTCGCCTCGTCGAACACCACGACATCGCCGCGCATGCCCACTCGCAAAATTCCGTGGTCCACCAGGCCCAACAGCGAGGCGGGAACCGGGTCATCTTCCGCAGCGTGGTCTCGAGCGGCAGCGCCCGCTTCTCCCGTTTGTACTCGCCCAACACCTTCGGGAATGCGCCGTAGCTGCGTGGATGGCACGGAGCCAGCCAGGCCTGGTTGAACCCGTCGGTGCAGATCGCGACGTACGGCAATGAACGGTAGCGGCGAACTGCGTCCTCACTCATGCTCAGGTCGGACCCCATGACGGCGTCGTCCCACTCGACGGGCAGCATCTCCAGGATCAGGGCCGCCACCGTCTCGAGTGTCGGGACGACTCGACGGTCTGGTGCCCACTGGCCCGCGCCCTCGTCGTCGTCGGAGGACAGGCTGCAGCGGCGGTTGGGTCTCCAGTCTTGTATGGCCATCTCGGCGGCCATGACGAGGTCGGTGCCGCGGACCAGAGTGATGGCGAAGGTGTGGCGCAGGATGTTGGCGGTGCTGTCATCCATGCCAGCGTTCGAGGCGATGGTGGCGTGCGTAAATCTCGAAGCGGTGTCAGTTGCGTGGGCTGTGCGTACTCACGCGCCCCCCCGAGCGGAGCCGTGCGAGCAAGCCGTTCCGGTCACCACGAGGGCAGCGATTCCTTTTCGGCGGTTGCGCGGTCTTCATTGTTGAAGGTCTTACCACGCACGACGTCTGAAAGGGGAAGAGCCATGACGGTCAACAACATCTCGCTCACCGAGCCCGGCCGCGCGGTATGCGCGGTGCTGGATGAGGTGTACGCCGCTTGGGCCGAAGGCGACGCGGATGCCTTCGTCGCGCCGTACGCCAAAACCGCCACCGCGGTCCTGCCGGGCATGTACCTGCCCGACCGGGAGGCGATCCGGTCCACCATGGCAGCCCTGCTCACCGGTGAGCTCAAGGGCTCCAAGGCCGTCCACGAGGTACAGAGCATCAGGTTCGTCGACGCCGACGTTGCCATCGTGATCAGCAAGGGTGCCGTGCTGCTCGCCGATCAGACCGAGCCGGACGCCGCCAACCATGCGTTGGAGACGTGGGTGCTGTCCAGGCAAGACAGCCTCTGGCGGGTTCAGGCTTTCCACAACTGTCCACAACACACCGCCTGAGCGGGGAGAGGGAGACACAGCAATGCCGAGCAAGGAATCAGAAGCGGTCAAGAGGCACTGGGCTGCGGTCCGACTGGCCGCTGGGCTGCCGGTGGCCGAGCGGCCGGACGACGAGTCCTGGGGCAACCTGACGGCCGAACCACGGGAGGTCGGCTACATCGAGGCCGACGCGGCCGGCCTGCCCGCGATCTGGGCGGTGCCCAAGGGAAGCGCCGAGGACCGAGTGCTGCTGTACATACACGGTGGCGGGTTCGTCAGCGGGTCGGTCTCCTCACACCGCAAGCTGTTCGGCCATCTGGCCAAGGCGACCGGGACCCGGGCGCTGATGTTCGAATATCGTCTGGCCCCCGCCCACACCCATCCGGCGCAGGTCGACGACGCGACCGCGGTTTACCGGTGGCTGCTCGACCAGGGAATCAGCCCCGGTCACATCGCCTTCGCCGGCGATTCCTGCGGCGGCGGACTGTCGATCACCACCCAACTGCGAGCCCGGGAACGAGGCCTGCCGTTGCCCGCGGCGTCGATGCCGTTCTCGCCGTGGGTGGACATGGAAGCTATTGGGCAATCGTATGAGACCAACCGCGACAAGGACGCCTTCTTCTCCACTGACGTGGTCCGCGGGTTGGCCGACATGTTCCTAGGAGCAGATGGCGACCGCCGCGATCCGCTGGCCAACCCGCTGTACGCCGACCTGACCGGCCTCGGACCCATCTACATCCAGGTGGGCGGAGACGAGGTGTTGCTGGATGATGCCCGCCGGCTGGATGAGCATGCCCGCCAAGCCGGTGTCGACGTCCAGCTCAACATCTTTCCCGACATGCAGCACACCTTCCAGATGGCTGCCGGAAGGGCGCCGGAGGCCGATGAGGCGATCCGCCGGATGGCCGAATGGGTACGACCCAAACTCGGCCTGTAACGTTTCGCTCATCACCCAGGGTCAACGGTGCCGCTGGGTGACTCACGGGGAGTGTTGATGATGCCAAAGGCGGGAGCGGTACCCGACGCCGACGAGTTCACCGAACGTACCGAGCCGTTTCGGCGCGAGTTGCTCGCGCACTGCTATCGCATGCTGAGTTCAGCCGACGAGGCCGAGGACCTCGTGCAGGAGACCTACCTCAGGGCATGGCGCTCCTACGGCACCTTCGAGGGCCGCTCATCGCTCCGGGCCTGGCTGTATCGCATCGCCACCAACGCCTGCCTGACCGCGCTCGAGCACCGCGGTCGGCGGGCGTTGCCGTCCGGCTTGGCCGGCCCCGCCGACGACCCCGACAGCCCACCGGCTCCGGACGACCCCGACGTGGCATGGTTGCAGCCGATCCCCGACACGCTGGTGACCCCGGAATCGGACGACCCCGCGGCAATCATCGCCGCACGGGAGAGCCTGCGCCTGGCGCTCGTCGCGAGCCTGCAGTACCTGCCCGCGCGGCAGCGGGCAGTGTTCCTCCTACGAGAGGTGCTCGACTTTCCCGCCGCCGAGGTGGCGGCCATGCTCGGTACGTCGATCGCTGCGGTCAAGAGCGCCCTGCAGCGGGCCCGCACTCGCCTCGACGAAGCAGCCCCGGAACACGAGCAGATCATCGAGCCCACCGATCCGCACGCCCAAGCACTGCTCGAGCAGTACATCACCGGCTTCGAGAACGCCGACACGGCCGCCCTGGAACGGGCCCTGCGCACCGACGCCGCAATAGAGCTGGTCGGGACACTTGCCTGGTTCTCCGGCCGCGTGACCTGCCTACGCTTCCTCACCCACGTGATGGGATCCCGCGGGGACTGGCGAATGATCCCGACCTTGGCCAACGGGCAGCCCGCCGCGGCCGCATACCTCCGCGACGGCGACGGGATCCACCGGGCGTGGGGACTCGGCATCCTCACCGTGACCACCACGGGCATCACCAGCATCACGGTCTTCCAGGGCGGCCACGACCTGATGGCCAAGTTCGGTCTCCCGCCCATCCACTCGGCCGCTAAAGCGCCCTCCTCCACCCAGCGATGAGCCACGATCGGCCAGTACTCGAACCCGACCGCACCCGGGCCTCGTGCAGCAGGCCCGCCTTCAGCACAATCCGCTTGGCCTCGCCGTAGTCGCGCACCTCAGCGGCATCCAGCACCCGCGCCTCCTCTTGGAGGTAGGCGCCCCTTGAGCCGGGCATCACTGGCCCCAGCCATCCCATCTAGCCAGGCCAGATGGTCCAGATGCCGGCGCAAGCGGGTCACCGTCGCCTGCGCAAGCGCCCTTCTTGGCCCGGCCATGTCCGCTGCGACCGGTGGCCGAATCCGCCCCAGCATCGCCAGCCTCCACGCATGGTCCTCAAAGCTCATCCGCCCGTGGATCAGCGCGCAGATGCCGCCATTGACCTCGGCCTTCGAGGCTGCGTGCAGAAATCGGCGCTAGTAAACTGATCTTCGTTCGGTTCGCTGACGCGACAGATTTGGCCTGGCCGCTGGGCTCCGTGCGAGCACCAGGAACGGCGTATCGTACGGCAGGCTACGCCGCTGAGGGCAACACGAACGTGGCACAGTGCAGTCACCGCTCCCACCCACCCATTCACGGGAAGCGGGAGATCCCCAGCTCGCGGAGACGATCAACCTGTAACTTTCGGCGGGGTGTGTCCAGTCAGTGGCTCTGGCGCACTTTCGGTGGTGACGGAACGTGATTGTTCGTGTCGGTACATGGCTATCTCGGGGTGCTGTGTCAGCGTGACGCCGGTGTGAC
>NZ_JBFAMX010000649.1:0-5601 GCF_040659615.1 Nonomuraea sp. NPDC049784 | reverse complement strand
CGCGGTGGCCGCGTCGCCGCGCGACAGCGACCGCACGCCGACCGGGCCGTCGGGTGAGACGTCGAGCACGACCCGAAGGCTCGGGTGGCCCCAGACGACGCTGGTGTTCATGGATCTCCCTTGCTTGTTCTAGCCGAGTGGTGCGGCGATCTGGATGCGGTCGATGTCAGGTGCGTAGCGGCTGGAGGCGTTGCCGAACGTGATCGTGTTCGCTCCGGCGGCCAGCGTGACGTCCACCACAGTGGTGCGGTAGTTCGACCAGCCCAGCGTGTTCCGGAAGTAGTGCCGGATGGCTGAGCCGCCGTTGACGGAGATGTCGGCGTAGCGGTCGACGATGTTGGTGTTGTAGTTGGTCGCGCCCTCGCCCAACTCGCCGTTGGCGTACGTGACGACCATGCGGTAGCGGCCGGCCGACGGGACGGTGACGTTGTTGAAGCGCAGCGTGTTGGCCGCGCCGGCGCCGATGAAGCCGACGTACCGGCCGCCCGAGGCGGCCGAGTTGGAGGCGACCTTTGCGGCGCCGCCCAGCGTGTTGGCGCCGGCCTCGGCCTCGTACGCGGTGATCGTGCCGGACGACGATGCCACGTCGATGTAGTCCAGCAGGGCCGTGCCCACCTCGAGGCGGTTGATCCCCGCTGTCAGGAACACCTTGACGGTCGCCGTGTTCCAGTCTTGGGCGGCGGGCAGCGTGACGTCGGTCAGGTCGGAGCCGTTGAGCCGCAGTCGGACCACGCGGGAGGCCTGAGCCGAGTAGCGCAGGCCGACGTTGTAGTAGCCGTCCGTGGGCGCCGTGACCACGAACTTGGTGCCGCCGTCCACGTAGGAGACCTGGCCGTACGTGATCGAGCCGGACAGGGCGGCGTACTCGGCCTCATAGCGGGAGCCGCTGGTCGCCGCCTTGGCGGGGGTCACGATCACGTGGTACGCCGAGGCGCCCTTCAGGCCCGTAAGCGGGATCGTGATCTGGCCGCTCGTGGGGGTGAAGTCCGTGTCGGTGAGCTTGTACGGGCCGGAAGAGGGATTCAGCCCGGTGTCGTCCACGCCCCAGACGGTGGCGTGGACCGTGGTGCCCAGGGCGCTCGGGATACCCTTGACGACCAGGTTCGTGTCGTACGTGCCGCTGGCCGGGTTGTTGCCGCCGAAGATCACCCTGGCCTGCTTCTTGGCCTGGTCGAACGCGGCGAGGCCCTGAAGCGAGCCGCTCGCGGCCGGCGGGGTGACGGCGACGGTGTTGCCGGTCAGCTCGCCGTACCACTTGTACAGCCACCAGCCACCGGTCGCCTGGTTGTTCCTGGTGACCAGATCGTTCAGCCCGCCGGCTGTCGTCCAGTACGCCAGGCAGCCGTCGACCTTGCTGTTCTCGAACTTGGCCACGAACTGCACCAGATTGCCCGGCACGCCCAGGTCGCCCGACGACCTGCCGTACTCGTTGATCGTGATGGCTCTGGCGGATATGCCGAGGCTCGACTCGATCGCCCGGTAGTCGGAGTAGTGCGTCTGCCAGCTCGTGAAGAAGTCGTTGCCCAGCTCGTGCCAGGTGGTGACGTCGGGCAGCACGCTGTTGTCCCGCGCGAACTGCATGAACGTGCGCATGTCTGCCGAGCGGTAGCTCGCGAAGTTGGGGCCGGCGATGCGGGCGCCGGGGTCGAGGGAGCGGATCCGGCGGTAGACGGTCCTGTAGTCGTTCATGAAGCCGGTCAGGTTGCCGCCGTACCAGATCTGGTCGGGCTCGTTGAAGGGGACGTACACGTACGAGGTGCGGTACGGGTCGGCGACGACCTTCCTGACCATCGTGTCCACCTTGGCCAGGTAGTCGTCGATGCCGAGGTTCTCGTACGGCCACTGCTTGTAGATGTCCTGCATGTAGATCTGGATCTCGCGGCCGCCCGTGCGCTTGAACATGGGGGCGACCTTGAGCGCGTCACCGTTCGGGTGCTGCAGGCCGTCGGGGGCCTTCTGGGCGGTGACCTGGGGCTTGAGGGTGGCAAGCATGGTCTCGTTCGGGATGCCCTCGTCGCCCAGTCCGTACAGGAAGCCGGTGGCGCCGTAGCGAAGCACGCCGGTCTGTGAGGCGAGGTCGACGACGAGCTGGGATGCGGCCTGGGCGGGGGCGGCATGCACGGCGGCGGTCACCATGACCACCGCCGGCACCGCTGACCAGGCATTTTTCCTCCTCATGACGGGACAACCTCCTGGCGTGCTGGGGCGTTTCGCGCCCTTGGGGGACGTGGAGGTGCTTGATGTGACCGGTCACATTTCCTTGTGGCATGAGTGTGACCGCTCACATTGCCCAGGAAAAGACCCTGTTACCAGGTTGTTACCAGCAAATGTCCGGCGAGCGACCAGTAGGTGGGCCAGAAGCCCCCACCCCTTGCCGCCGACCAGGTGGGACAGCAGTGCGGGGGAGTAGCCGGTGCCGGTGCCGATCTCCGGGACGCGCTGCCCGGGAGACACCTGAAGCAGGTCCGGCATGGTGGCGATGATGTCGGGGGGCGGAGGTCTGCGGCAGCTTGGAGCCTTCGCTCCGCAGCGTGTAGTGGGTTTCGCCGCGTATTCAGAGCTCACCAACCGAACTCGCGTGTGTTCCCGATGAAAGTCCCTCAGTCTGGCTGAACTCCCGGCGGACCGCTCGTTAAGGACGCTGTCACCAAGTACACGGCGCTGGCCGCCGGTAACCTGCTGCGGGGCGCGCCCGCGTCGTGGGGCCGAGGAGAGCCCCAACGGGAATGGACGGCGATCACGCTTCTCGCCGAACATGCGCCTGGTCTTGCCCCTGCACCGGTGGTCTTACCGTGGGAGGTTGGAGGCGGGCCGTCAACCTCGGCGGTCCGAGGCGGACGAGTCCAGTTCGTCTGCTCGGCGGAGGTCCTTGGGGCGGCCTATGGCGCGACGCATCTGGATCAGGTCATTTCGGGAGACGTAGTGAACTTCCAGGCCGCCCGGGTCGACTGCGGTGATCGCGCGGTCGAAGCACTCTCGGACTTGAAGGGTTCCCCAGGGGAGCGCCGGGGTGCAGCAGTCGCCGCTGGCTCCGGGTGAGGTGAACTGCACTTTGGGGCGGAGAAAGGAATCCGGGTGAGTTGCTACGGGGTTGCCCGTTTCGTCGGCGAGTTGGGCGTTGATGGAGCTGAAGGCGGTCGCCAGGGCCGGGGCGTGGGCCGGGGTGCCGTCCCAGAGCAGGTCTAGATCGCCGGTCAGTTCGGTGGATCCATGCATGATGCCGGCGACTTGCCCGATCACTACGACCCGGACGCCGCTGTGGTGGAGGGCTTCGAGCAGAGGGAACGGGTCGAACCCGAGGGCATCGTCCGTGCCGATCGTGCCGACGTCGTCGTCGGCGTCCTCGTGGCCCAGGCCGGTGGCCGCCCGGGTTAGGGCCAGTTCACGGGTGCGTCGTGCGGCGGCGCGGAGCCGTTCCAGCGGTTCGTCGATCATCTGATTCATGCAACACCGGGCTGCACCCCTGGCGCACTCGAATTTCTTTAGGGCGGCGCCGCAGGACCGCCTTCCGGCACACTCTTTGAGGTGACCGCCGAGGGGAGTCTGCAGGCGGCGCGGCGGCGCCCACTCCCGCGACCCGGCGTTGGCGTGAAAGCGGCCACCTGGAGCGCGCCATCGAGGCGGCGGGAGGTCCAGCGGCTTTCGATGATGAGATCCGGCGTTCGCGAGACGAGGCCCAGGGCTGGCGGTTGGCGGAGATGCGCAAGCGCCGAGGGCTGACGCAGACGCAGGTGGCGGAGCGTATGGAGATCTCTGTGGCCCGTGTGTCGCAGATCGAAGGAGGGGACGTCTCCACAAGGGAGGTGCTCGACCGCTACGTCGCCGCTCTGGGCGGGACGCTCAAACTGATCGCGGACTTCGGCGACGAGCAGCTCAAGGTCAGCTGACCGGGCCATCGCTCGCGCCGAGCGTCTCCATGACGTCGTTGTGCGGCGGCTGCGGTCATTCGACGGGAAGCAGCCCGGTCACGCCCGCGCGGCAGGCCACCGCCGCACGTTAGCTCGTGCACAAGTTCGGTGATCCCCGGCGTCCACCCGTCCATCTCATCAACGTCGCACCGCTTCCCCGGCAGCCCGATCTGGATGGATCGGATCGGTAGGCAACGCCTCGCGAGCGCCCCCGTGATCTCGTACGGCGCGTTGCTGCGCCGGACGATGGCCGGGTGCCCGTCATCCTGGCGTTCTCAGGGCAGCGAGGCGGGCAAGGCGAAGGATGGGAAGTGGCCGGGGCCGAGGAATGAGACGATCTCGGCAATGTGTTCGCCACGCAGCGCGAGTACGGTGATCGACCACGCGAGGTGCGGTCCCGCGGGGTCGGCGCCGACGTAGAAGGCCACGGCGGGCTGGCCGTTCGCGCTGGTGGGCAGGGTGCGCCAGCTGGGGCATCTGGTCATCGGGACCTGAAGGGCGAAGTCGGTGACGGCCTCCAAGCCGCGGTACCAGTGCGCCAGCGGCGGCATCGACCAGGTGACGTCCTCGGTCAGCAGCGCCACCAGAGCGTCGGCGTCGCCTTGCTCCAGCGCCGCGGCGAATCCGGTGACCAGCTTGCGTACGTGGGCGTCGCCGAGCTTCCGCAGCGTCTGCTGCTGGGTGGGGGAGGAGGCCCTCTGCGCGGTGAGCTTGCGGGCCCGCGCCAGGGCGGAGTTCACCGAGGTGGTCGAGGTGCCCATCATGGTGGCGATCTCGGCGGCGGAGAACCCCAGGACGTCGAACAGCAGCAGCGCTGCCCGCTGGTTGCCCGGCAGGTGCTGCAGCGCGGCGACGAAGGCGAGTTCGACGGACTCGCGCTGCTCGTAGCGGGCCTCAGGCGTGGCCGGGCCGTCGGCGAGGCCCTGATCGGGGTACGGGCCCAGCCAGGCGATGTCGGTCAGCGGGGCGGCGTCGAGTACGGCTTGGTCGCTGGACGGGCCGAGGTCGGTGGGCAGCGCCCGCTTGCCACGGGATGCGATGATGTCCAGGCAGGTACGGGTGGCCACGGTGTAGAGCCACGAACGCAGCGAGCCCCGGCCGTCGAACCGGGCGAGTCCCCGCCAGGCTCGCAGCAGGGCGTCCTGGAGCGCGTCATCGGCGTCGTGGGTCGAACCCAGCATGCGGTAGCAGTGCGCATGCAACTCGCGGCGCAGCGGTCCCACCAGGCGGGTGAAGGCGTCATCGTCTCCCTCGCGCGCCCGGGCCAGATCGGCGGCCTCGGTCGCGGAGTGCCCGAAAGAAATTTCCCCCACAAGCGACGATTGTGCCGCACAGCGGCAGTCCTACCTGCGACAGGCCATGACGACCCAGGAGGACTGCTATGACATCGACCGCACATCACCATGCGCCCGGGTGGTTCGACATCTCCACTCCCGATGCCCGGCGAGCGCGACGCTTCTATGAGGAAATGTTCGACTGGCCGGTGAACGCCATTGACGAGACGTACGCGCTCATCGGCGACGACGGCGGGCGGCCGACGGGCGGGATCGGACAGGCCGGTCCCCACAGCCCTTACACCGGGATCGTGGTCTACTTCCAGGTCGACGACGTCGACGACGCACTGGCACGTGCGCAAAGACTCGGCGGCAGCCGCGTCATGGAGCCGGCGCGGACGCCGCTCGGCCGGATCGCG
>NZ_JBFAMX010000648.1:0-5619 GCF_040659615.1 Nonomuraea sp. NPDC049784 | reverse complement strand
CTCGGACGCGGGCCTTCGACACGCGCGCCGGTACGCCTCGAGCAGGGCAACGGCGTGGCGCGGGTCAAGAGCGCTGGCCGCGCCGGTGACCGCCATGCCGCAGGACTCCTCAGTCCATCATGTTGCCCGGCCCGTGTGGGCCCGGCCTGTCCCACCTTCCACAGGGCCCGCCCCGTTCACCGAACCAGTCGGCCAGGTAGCGGCGCATCTGGAACATCTCGGCGTGCTGCGTGTCGCGTACCCTGGCGGCGAAGTCGGCGACTTCAGGATGCTCAGCCCGTCCGGATGCCAGCAACTGCTGCGACATCATGATCGCCACCATGTGGTGCGGAATCATGCCTTGCAGGAACGTCTCATCGAGCGCGTCGCCGGACAGCCTGGACAGGTCGCGCATCATCGGCCGGTAGTCGCGCGCCGCCGGATGCCCCGGATACCACTTGGCCAGCCAGTCCTTCATGGTGGCGATCTCGGCGTTCTGCGTCGTGACGATCGAGGCGCCCAGGGCGCGCATCTGAGGCCGGTTCGAGCGCTGAAGTTGCCGGGCTGCCGCGACTGCTTCTTCGTGGTGGGCCACCATGTGGGTCAGATAGCCGGCCTCGTCGCTGACGTACATGTTGTGCATCCAGCCGCACGGCCCCATGGGACCCCAGCCGGTCGGCGGGGCGGTTGGCGGCTGCCAGGTGGCGGCCGGCGGCGACGTGGTGTCGGCCACGGCGCCGGCGATGCCGGTCACCGCCGCCGCGGTGGCCAGCGTCGCCCCGGCCGCGATCGCCGCTATTGCCGAACGTTTCATGTCGGCCTCCAGCGTCTTGTGTCGTCTGCCCTATCCCTGCAAGCCTGGGTGCGGCCAGCCTGGCAGGCCAGTGCCATGCGACCCTGACCACCAGGACCAACGTCCCCCCGCATGTGACGGCGGCGGCTGATTACGCCGGGAACAGAGGTGCCTGAACCCTGGTGCGGCCAAGCTCGCGCCACCGGCCATTGCGGCGTCTATGCCCTGCGTGCGGCGGAAGGCAAAGTCGATCAGGCCGGCACCGTCGGCGGCGAGGACGCAGCGCGCCGCCTTGGTGGCCACGCTGGTCTGGAAGGTCATGTGGTTGAGCAGGACGGTCTCCACCAGCTGGGGTTCGGCGATCGGAACCGTCACCTCCAGCAACGGCTCACCCGCGTACACCACATGGCCCTCTGGTATCGCCCACGCTTCCCCGGTGAAGCGCAATCTCTTGAATGCATCCAACGTCTCCGAAGGGGACTTCCCGACATCGGCGAGGTAGACCAGATCATCGCGGTCGAAGGAGAACGACTCCAAGAAGTCCAGGCAGTCGGCCAGCCCTGCGGTGACCAGGAACCCGCACCCTGGCGGCCATGCGTGGACATCGGCCGATCGGCCTGCTCAGGCGGGTCGAAAGTCCCAGAAATCGCTTAAGACCGTGCAATCGCCTGCTGCGGCGACTGCGCTGACCAACGACCGCGACCACTCGGGACTTCCGGCCCTATGCCCTGCCTTCGCGTGGAGCTGTGATGAAAGCAACTGACAAGGAGGAGCGCCGGGACCGCGCCGGTACCCGCGTCCTCGTGCAGAAGCCGGAAAGGAGCCGACCGGCCATGCGCATGACCGTCGCGGACGTGATGACCAGCAAAGTCGTCCTCGTCACCGCCGCCACCTCGGTCAAGGACATCGCCGAAGCGCTCGTCACCGGCGGCGTCAGCGCCGTCCCGGTGCTGGACGACGACGACCATGTGATCGGCATGGTGTCCGAGGCCGACCTGCTGCGCAAGGAGGAGTTCCGCGAGGAGTTCTACCGCGAGGGATATCGGCCGCCGCTGCGCGCCCGGCTACGTCACCCCAAGGGCCGCCGGAAGGCCGAGGGCGACACCGCCGCCGAGCTGATGACCAGCCCCGCGATCACCATCTCTCCGGATGCGTCGGCGGTCGCGGCCGCCCGCCTCATGGAGGCCCATGACGTCAAGCGGCTGGCGGTCGTGAACTACAACGGCCGCCGCACCGAGGCCGCTATCGCAGCCCGCATGACCGCCCGGGTCAACGGCGTGGTCGACGTCATCAACAAGATCACCTGGAAGACCGACGACTCCAAGTGGGAAGCCAGGTAGCCATGCTCGTGCGCGAGGTCATGAGCCTCCCAGCCGTCACGGTCCGCTGTACCGACCCAGTGCGGCGGGCCATCCGGACCCTCTACAGCCACAACATCACCGCCGCTCCCGTCGTCGACGACAGCGGCCGCATCGTCGGCGTGGCCAGCGAGCTGGACCTGCTGCGCGAGGAGTTCGAGCCCGACCCCCGAGCCACCGTACGTCCCGTGCCCGCGGCGCACGAGCCGCCGCCGCGCCGGGTGATGGAAGTCATGACGCCCCATGTCGTCACCGTCACTGATACCACCGACGTCAACACCGCCATCGACCTCATGGTGCGCAAGCACATCAAGAGCCTGCCCGTGCTCCGCGGCCAAGAGATCGTCGGCATGGTGAGCCGCCGCGACCTGATGGCGATGCTGGCCCGCTCGGATGAGAACCTGTGCGAGGCGGTCATCGTCGCGCTGCGCGAGCACTACCCCTCCGGCCCATGCTGGGACGTCGCTGTCCGCGACGGCGTGGCCGAGCTGTCCGGGCCACCCCACGAGCCCGCCGACCACATCGCAGACCTGCTCGCCCGCACCGTGCCCGGCGTCGTCCGGGTCAAGCACATCAGGAAATCGCCACGAGAACGACCGTCCAGAACGTGATGACGACCGGTCGATCCGGTTGGCATGACTCCGGTCATGGGCATTGGGGCTGAATTGGCTGCTTTGGCGCGGCGGCTCCCAGCTCAGGGTCTTTCGGCCCTGGTGGCGGGAGACCTCCGAGATCTGGACTAGAAGGGGAGGTGGGCTCGTGTTCACCCAGATCAAGGAGACGCATGCCGCCGTGGTGTTCCTGCTCGGTGAGCATGCCTACAAGCTGAAGAAGCCCGTCAACCTCGGCTTCCTCGACTTCAGCACCGTGCGCGCGAGGCAGGCGGCCTGCCACCGGGAGGTGGAGCTGAACCGCAGGCTGGCCCCCGACGTCTACGAGGGCGTGGCCGACGTGGTCGGCCCGGACGGCGCGGTCTGCGAGCATCTGGTCGTGATGCGCCGCATGCCCGACGAGCGCCGCCTGGGCGCGCTCGTCCGGGTGGGCAAGCCCGTGGACGAGTATTTGCGCTCGGTGGCGCGGCAGCTCGCCGGACTGCATGCCAAGGCCCGGCGCGGCCCGCAGATCGACAGGGAAGGCGGCCCGGAGGCGCTGCGGGCCCGCTGGGCGGACAGTTTCGAGCAGGTACGCGGCCTGCCCGGCGCCCCGATCGAGCCCGGCGTGCTGGACGAGATCGAGTACCTCGCGCTCCGGTTCCTGTCCGGCAGGACGTCTCTGTTCGAGGCGCGCATCGCCGAGGGCCACATCGTCGACGGCCACGGCGATCTGCTGGCCGAGGACATCTTCTGCCTGGACGACGGGCCGCGGATCCTCGACTGCCTGGAGTTCGACGAGCGCCTGCGCTTCGTGGACGGACTGGACGACGCCGCCTTCCTCGCCATGGACCTGGAATGGCTGGGCGCGCCGCGATTGGCCGAGCTGTTCCTGCACCGGTACGTCGAGTTCAGCGGCGATCCGGCACCGACGGCGCTGTGGCACCACTACGTCGCGTATCGCGCCTTCGTCCGCGCAAAAGTAGCCTGCCTGCGCCACGGGCAAGGCGACATAGATGCCGGCTGGGAGGCGCGGCGGCTGGCCGAGCTCGCGCTGCGCCATCTGCACGCGGGAGCCGTCACGCTGGTGCTGGTCGGTGGCCCGCCCGCGAGCGGGAAAACGACGCTCGGCGGCGCATTGGCCGACCGGCTCGGCTACACGCTGCTGCGCAGTGACCGCATCCGCAAGGAGTTGGCCGGTCTCGATCCGCTGCAGTCCGCGAGCACGTCGTACCGGCAGGGGATCTACGATCCCGACCACACCGCCCGCACCTACGCCGAGCTGCTGTCGCGCGCCGAACTCTTGCTCGGCCAGGGTGAGTCGGTCGTTCTGGACGCGTCCTGGAGCGATGAGCGGCATCGGGCCATGGCCGTGGACGTGGCCGGCCGCACCTCGAGCGACATGGTCGCGCTCCTGTGCACCGTCATGCCTCAGATCGCCGCCGCCCGTCTCACCACACGCCGGCCGGAGCTCTCTGACGCGGACGAAACCATCGCCGCCGTCATGACCGCGACCATGCCGCCGTGGCCGGACGCGATCGAAATCGACACGAGCACTCCGCCACAAGAGGTGCTGGCGCGTGCGCTCGCCGCCGTCCACCCGCCAGAGCTGAACGTGTCCTGGCGCTTCCAGAGACCTCAGATGGAACCCGGCTGACAGACGAGTCCGCGAGTGGGACTCACCATGAACGGCTCGAGGCCGGGGAACTGGCGAACTCCGTGATGTCGTGTTGCGAGATGACAGCGAGTTTCTCCGCCAGATCGGCCAGCGCTCGTGAAACCGCCAGTTCGTCTCCGATCTCCGGTACCGAGGGGTCCGCCGGGTTGCGGCGGGCCCGGCCGGTTCCAGCCGGCCCGGTGCCGTCCCGGGTGGTCAGCACGGCTCGCGCGTAGGTGTCGTTGCCGTCCTCGTTGAGGTAGATCTGCACTGTCCACTGTTTGGCTTCCATGACCGCGACCTCCTTCACGGCTCGGACCTCCATTCCACCGGCGGCTCGCGACGCCTGACAGAGGCGAAGGTCCGCAAGCAGGCTGGACCAACGGCCCTACGTGCTAGGAGGGGATGGCGGCCTCCGCAGAGGTGGGCTGCTGGTGCTCGGCAGCCGCGGCGTCGGCTCGTCGCCCGCGATGCTTGTGGGGCCCGTCACCCAGACGGCGCTGTTGGAGGCCGCATGCCCCGTCGCCGTGACACCACCGCGGGGCTGATCCCGCCGTCGCTCGCGCGCTCCTCCAGAAGTTCCCATCCAAATGAGGGCTACGGACCGAGCCTGGCCCAGCCAGCAACCAGACCGCGGCAACCGAGCGGTGACCGAGTCCGGGTGACACCCCGACGCTGCCCAGCAGAATCGACCGGAAAATTATCGACCGGAGTTGTCGTATCTGGGCCGCGTCGTTCGTAGCCAGGGTGAACGGTCGCCCACGAGGGCGCTGTCACGACCAAGGGAGATGCCGACCGATGCAGCAGCACTCACAGGCCAAGATCCACCGCATGTTCGAGCTCGTCGAGCCGATCGCCACCGTCACCTTCTCCGAGGTGGCGAACGAGGCGTTCCTGGCCCTCGGCATGCGCAACTACTGGGACGGATACTTCGCGGGCCGGGCCGCACCGCTGGGGCTGGCACCGGCCGAGGTGGTACACGCGGTCTTCTACAACTTCGCCGACGGCGAGGTGGCACGCCACATCCCCTGGGTGTGGGGAAAGATCACCCCGCAGGAGGCAATCACCGTGCGCGAACGGGGCAGCACCGCCGCCCTGCGGCAAATGATCGGAGAGCTTGCCGACTCGCCCGGTCTGGTGCGGGCCGCCGACCTCGCCACCCGAGCAGCGGTCAGCGCGCCGACCGAGGGCCGACCACTGTACGCCGGGCTGCGGGCGCTCGACGTGCCCGAGGAGCCGGTG
>NZ_JBFAMX010000647.1:0-5654 GCF_040659615.1 Nonomuraea sp. NPDC049784 | reverse complement strand
CGGCGTCCGCCTGCACGCCGTGCTCCCGCCGGTGGCGTCGGGCGGCACCTGCGTGTCGCTGCGCCTGCCGCCGCGTCGCACGTTCACCCTGGAAGACCTGGTGTCGGCGGGGACGGTCACCCCGTCCGCGATTCCGGTACTGACCGCCATGGTGACAGCCAGGCTGGCGTTCCTGGTGACAGGCGGCACCGGCACGGGCAAGACCACACTCCTGTCGGCGTTGCTGTCGCTGGCGGACCCGGCAGAGCGCCTCCTGCTGGTGGAGGACTCCGCCGAGCTGCGCCCCCTCCACCCCCACGTGGTACGCCTGGAAACCCGCCCCGCCAACCTGGAGGGCGCGGGCGGGGTGGGCCTACGCGACCTGGTGCGCCAGGCGCTGCGCATGCGCCCCGACCGCCTGGTGGTGGGAGAGGTGAGGGGCAGTGAGGTGGTCGACCTGCTGGCCGCGCTCAACACGGGTCACGAGGGCGGCTGCGGCACACTTCACGCCAACACCGCTGCCGACGTGCCACCTCGCTTGGAGGCGCTGGGTTGCGCGGCGGGCCTGACCAGAGAAGCCGTGCACAGCCAGCTGGCCGCAGCGCTCGACGCGGTCATCCACCTGACCCGCGGCCGCCCGGACGGCCGACGCCGCGTTGCTGAGATCTGCCTGCTCTCCAGAACGTCGACCGGCTTCGTCGAGTCCATCCCCGCCCTGACCTTCGACACCCGGGGAAACTTCCGGCCCGGCCCGGCCTACAAGGCCTTGTCGCAAAGAGCACATCCATGAAGGCCCACGCATCCCAGCCAGAGCGCGGTGGCTCGGCCGGACCGGAGGGCGTTCTCAGGGCGCCGATGCCCATGCACCCAAGCGAGGCTCAGGCGCCCTCGAGGCGCCTGCCATCGTGCACCGCCGCCACGCCGAGCAGGATCATCCGGTCGTCCGAGACACAACGCCTTGCGCACGCCGGAAGCAGGCGATGACCGGCACGCTGAAAGCCGCAGCGTCCAACCGGGAGGGATCGCGATGATCGACGCCCTGATAGCAGCAGCGTCCAGCCCGGAGGGATCGCGATGACCGGCCCCCTTATAGCCGCAGCGTCCACGCCGGAGGAAGCGCGATGACCAGCGCTCTGATAGCCGCGTTGTCCACAGCTTGCGCCGTATGGCTGTGGACAGCCCCTGACACCCCCACAACCCGCCTGGCCAGGCTGACCGTGGGCGGCCAGAAGCCCCGACGGAGATCCCTGAGCAGGCTGCTCACCCGCCCAACTCCCGCACGCCGAGCGGAGTCTTGGCGCCGGGCGTCAATAGAGCTATGCCAGGCCCTGTCCGCGGAGCTCTCGGCCGGCCGCACCCCGGGAGAGGCATTGACCAGGGCAATAGCGGCCGTGGACCTCCCGGCCCCGGAAGCCCTGCGCACCGTCATCGCGGCTGCGAGAGACGGCGGCGACGTCTCCGCGGCCCTCACCTCGTCGGCCCCACCCCAAGGAGGCGAGGGCCTACGCCAACTGGCAGCCTGCTGGGAGGTGGGTGTCACGGTGGGCGCGGGCCTGGCCGCCCTGGTCGAGCGAGTCGGCAGCACGTTACGCACAGCCCAAGCTCATCGCCAGGACGTCGCCGCCCAGTTGGCAGGGCCCCGCACCACGGCCAGGCTCCTCGCCGTCCTCCCGGCCCTCGGACTCCTGATGGCCGCGGCCCTGAACATGCACCCCCTGGACTTCCTGTTCGGCAGCCTGCCCGGTCTCATCTGCCTGATCGCAGGCATCGCCCTGGACGCCTGCGGCCTGTGGTGGACCAATCGCATGGCAGCTCAAGCACAAGCCTGAACCCACAGCCGAGTCACGTACCAATCTTGATAGGACCTGGTCGATGCTCCAGTTGCTGTCCGCGTTGTTCGCTGGCATGGCCGCCTGGCTGTGGTTCTCACCAAGAACACCGGCGGAACGCCTATCCCTCCTACGCCCGCCGAAGAGACTCCACTCCGAGAACCAACGAGCGCATAACCAGAACGAGGAGCCGCATCACCCGACCTGGCTGGATTTGCCGCCACCCCGCATCACCCGCAAGACGATCATCATCGCCGCATGCACAGGCCTGATCCTCGCCCTTCTGATCGGCGGCGTCGCCGGAGCCGTCGCGGGCATCTTGATCACTCCAGCAGTCGCGATATTCCTCCACAAAAAGCAAGCTCAGCGGCCCCACCGTGACCGCTGGCGAATCGCGGCCGACCTTCCGTTCGCCGCCGATCTGATGACGGCATGCCTCCTCGCAGGCCGCCCGGTGAGCGCCGCCACGGACATAGCCGCCGATGCGATCGGCGGCCCACTCGGCCAACGGTTGAAATGGGTCAGCACCCAGCTACGTCTCGGCGCCGACCCCGAACCCACGTGGGGCACCCTCGCCAAGGACCCGCCCACGGCCCAGCTCTCCCGAGCCATGAGCCGAGCAGCTCAAAGTGGCGCCCCGGTGGCGGATGTCCTGACCCGCCTGGCCGACGACGCCCGCGACGCCGCCAGAGCCGCCTCCGTAGCCTCCGCCAGAAGCGTCGGCGTAAAAGCAGTAGCTCCCTTGGGCCTGTGCTTCCTACCGGCATTCGTCCTGCTAGGAATCATCCCGGTAATAGCCGGCTTGGCCGCCACAATCGTCATCCCGTAGAGCCACAGCCGACTCAATCCTGGAAGAGGACAAGCCGATCGCGCCCCTCCCGGCCGAGCTGCCGATCAACAGGCGACCGTCTTTTACGAGCCGCGCCATTGCAGTGCACCTCGCAAATCACCCGCAAGCCCCTTGCCGACGACCTTGGCGACGGCGACGGATCACCCGCCGAGGTGCTCCGAGGGCGTGACCACTTGCCGCCCGAGACACTTCCCACGACGAGGACCGCCCACGACGAGGGCTTCTCGCCCACGACAAGGGTCGCCCACGAGCAGGGACTCCTCGCCCATGACAAGGGTCGCCCACGTGAAGGGGCTCCTCGCCGGCAAGGAGAGACCACTTGCCACGCGTAAGACCATTCGCCTCCCGCAGGGCCATTCGCCACCCCCAGGACCACTCGCTTACACGGACGGACCGCTTATCCACAAGGACGGACCGCAGACCATCGCCAATCCACAGAACGCCGCTCGGTCCACCGGTCACCACCCTGCTTCCGCCAACCTAAGGACTCCCGCCGGACAAACCCCGGCTCCGAGCACCACCTGGAGGCACGATGCACAGTCCCGCCACCACGCCAGACGACATCAAAGCCGCCTTGAAATCGACCCCCCACACGACGCCAGGCAGAGAGACAACAGGCAAGATCCCTCAGAGCCGCAGCCACACACCCCGAAACAACCCGACAGCACCCGACACCGCCGAATCCGTGCACCCAACGGGCAAGCCGCCAAGGGACATCCCCACACCGCCCAGCGCACGAAACGAATCACCCACGAGTGCCCGATCCGGCCCCAGCCGTTCGCGCAGCAACAGATGGCTCCACTACGCGGCCGTCAACCGGCAGCGAGGCATGTCGACGGTCATTGTCGCGGCAGTCGGCGTGTCTGGTTAGGTTCGTGTCCTGGTTAGCCGGGGTGCCCGATCCGAGAGTGATGTCATGATGCGGATGGCCTCGTGTCCCGTTTCTTGATCCATGAACCCATAGGAATGGTAACGGATGTGGCTTAAATCACACCAGGGTGGTTATTTGCTCAACGCGTGCGCACGCGCCTCGTATGTGAACGCTCGCTACTCGTGACCGCACGACTCCGCCAGAGGGAGGGGCTACCAAATGCCTTTCTCTGAGGAGTAGCGCGACAGTGCGGTGCTGAAGGGGTTGCCGTTTCCAGCACCGCCTGGTCTTCTCCTCCCCGAGGCATGGATCACGAGCACGGCAGCAGCCACGTCCTCCGGACCAGCGCAAGCGACAAGCAGGGGGGACGATGAGCCTCACAGGGGAGCGATCAGCCGTAGGCCGGACAGTGCAGGCACTGGCATTCTGTCCCGTCGATCAGGCCAGGTAGCACTGACATATTCCGACCAGATCGCTCTGAAGGGTTGCGTCCACGGGAGTGGTGTACGAGTTTGACCTGGTCACAAGCGCGGCTTTGCCGTACAGCTGCCCAGCTTGTTCAGGTCCGCCAGCACGCGGCTGTCCAAGCTGTGCGGTGCAAGGCGGTCAGCAGCCGCAGCCTCGTGCGAAGGAACTGATCGACAATCTTCTGTCTGGCTAGGCCGCAAGGGGCGCAGTAAGATCGATCCGTGCAACCAGGCGATTTCTTGGTCAGCGAAGAAAACCCAGAATGGGATCTTATAGGGCTTGACCCTGAAAATCGTATGCGCCGAGTGCTGGATGTGGCCCTAGTAGACCAAGTCAGGCAAGGTCGCGTTGAAGGTACCTCTGACCTTGATGCCGCGCACGGTCTAGCTGCTCTCGCCCATGATGAACTCGTCGCATTCGGCACCGACAGCTCTCAGATTCTGAATGACGATGACATCGCCCTGGTTCTGCGTGCGCTGCGCTCAGTCCTGCGTCGTCTGGGCCTCAAGTTTGAACTCCCCTTCAGGGACTTCAAAGGATTTCACGGATACTGGTCCGGCCATGGAATGTCTGGGTCGGGCGGCTGGGGTGCACGTCGAGGCTATCTTCAGGAGGTGTTCGAGCCGGTCTTCCGGGAACTCAATGAACGCGAAGATCAGGAGGAAGCAGGTTTCATCCGAGGTGTGGATGGCCAACTCAAGAACATCATCTTTGCGTCTAACGGTCCTAAGCCAGAAATCGTTCTGCAGGACGCCATCAACAATGTGGTCGAAATCTCCAAAAATGCCGAGTATTGCTTGTTCTATGACCGACCCCTCGGCGACTCCGGTCTGACCTGGACGGAACTCGTGGCTTGGTGGCGGGAACAGCATCATTTGAGTGATTCGCCTGACCGTGAGGTTGGTCATCACCTCTACGAGCGTTTGATCGCATCATGCGATACAAGCCTGGATGAGTCGTCGGATTTTTGGCCGGAGAAGACAATCTTCTGGACTTACTGCAAACGCTATGGGCGAGATGATGGAGGTAGGCAGCCCGCGCTACTCCCGCAAGTATATCTGCATTACGATCCCCGTACCCGACGACAACGGCTTGGAAAGCCTGGCGCATTGTTACGTGAGCGAATGGACTTCCTTCTGCTGCTGCCTCACGGTGTGAGGATTGTTATCGAGCTGGACGGCCAGCAGCATTATGCCGAGGGGGATACCGCTTCGCCACGTCTCTACGCGCAAATGGTAGCCGAAGATCGCAAGCTCCGGTTGAAGGGCCATGAAGTTTACCGCTTCGGCGGCTTCGAACTGAAGCAGTCAGAGGCGGGGGACATGCTCACACAGTTCTTCGATGAGTTACTCAGTCGTCATGGTTTCTAGTCTCCCTTAGGCCTGACGTCGATGACTGGCGCTCTTGATGGTGCTCTGCAACGACAAGTTGGGACTCGAAGCGGGGAGCTGGGCTGGTGATCGCCAGGGTGTGTCGGAGCTGAAGTTCAGGCGGAGCGTGGCGGCCAATGTGACCAGGCCGGAGACATCTGAGAGTCGTGCGTCGGCAAGCGGAGAGACGTACCGGTAGCTGTCAAACCGTATGAGACGTATCAGGCGACTTGTTCTGTATCGGAGCTGGGTTCCTCCTTGGCGGGTTCGTTGATCCAGACTGCGGT
>NZ_JBFAMX010000646.1:0-5657 GCF_040659615.1 Nonomuraea sp. NPDC049784 | reverse complement strand
GGACACGGTACGGCCGAAGCGCGCCCCCCTGAACGTGGCCCCGTCGCCCAGCCGGGCGCCGTCGAAGGTGGCGTACCCGTCGAACCTGGCCCGCTCGCACGACAGCCCGTGACCGAAGACGGCCTGGCTGAACAGCGCGTCACGGGACATCACGGCCCGGTCGAGCGAGACGTGCCCGCGCACGGTGACGCCGTGGAAGGACAGCTCGCGGGTGAACCTGGCGCCCGGCAGCGACACGTTGCCTTCGAAACGGGCGCCGAAGAACGAGGCCAGCCGCTCGAACCTGGCCCCGTCGAGCGACACGTCGCCCGCGAACGTCACGCCCGCGAGCCGGACGTCGCCGGTGAACCTGACCCGATCGAGCCGGGCCCTGCCTGGCCTGCCGCCGGTGGCTTCGAGGACTCTGGACAGCAGCTCGCCGTTGACGGTCGTGCCGCGCAGGTCGAGCAGGCGGCCGGGGGCCATCTCGTCCAGGGCCTCGGAAAGCTGGTCGGGCGTGAGGTGTGCGAGGCAGAAGCCGGTCGGCAGGCCGGCGATTCCGGTGCAGGCAGCCGAATACGCGCAGGTGACCCAGTCCATGCACTGGTCATACCCGCGGGATGCCGGTGTCAAGGTTCGATGTTTTTATGTTCTATCCACTTTTATGCGGAAATATGCGGTCCATATAGCCCCTACCCAAGTAACGATGCCCGGCGGAGCCCGTCCCTGACGTCAGGCTGATCCTGGCGAGCCGGTCCTGTCATGTCCCAAGCCGTACGCGATGCCTCTCCTCACCTTCCTGCCGGAGCAGAGTGACGAGCATCACAACACTCGCCGAACCGGGTGGAACTTCCGATAGCGTCGGGCCCAACCCCTGGGAGAGGTGAGCGTGCAATGGCGTACGTTGATCGATCCCGGCCCCGTGTGCTGCTGCGCGTCGGGACATGGAACGTCCTCTCCGACCACCCTTGCCAGGTGGCGGAGTCCGCGCTGACGTAGACAGTGGAATGCGGGGGAGAGGGTAGAGGTTCATACCGATGGATAATTTTCAGCGACGAACGAGGAGCCACTTGTGGCGACCATCGAAGTAACCGAGAAGAACTTCAACGACATCGCCGACAAGGGGATCGTCCTGCTCGACTTCTGGGCAGAGTGGTGCCCGCCGTGCAAGAAGTTCGGCCCGATCTTCGAGCAGGCTTCAGGCAAGCATGAGGACATCACGTTCGGCAAGATCGACACGGATGCCGAGCAGGGGCTTGCGCAGGGCTTCGACATCACGTCGATCCCCACACTCATGGCCATCCGCGACGGCATCGTGGTCTTCGCCCAGGCCGGTGCCATCCCGGCGCCCGCACTCGAGGACCTGATCCGGCAGGTGCGGGCGCTGGACATGGACGCCATCAGGGCCGAGCTCGCCGAGGAACTGAAGCAGAACTGAGCCCTTGTGGGAGGGGCTCAGGGCTCAGGGCTTCCGGCTCAGGGCTTGCGACCGACTCCGACGTACCCGAACTTGATCCCGTTGCCCGGGGCGTCCGGGTCGTCGGGACGCCAGCCGTTCGGGTACGTCAGCCCGGGCTCCTCCAGCTCATAGCCGTCGAAGAAGCGCAGGATCCCCTCGCGGGTCCTGAGGCTCAGCGCGGCCGTGGCCTTGCGGTAGATCTCGATGGCCTGCGGGGTGGTGTCCGGGGTGTTGTCGATGGCATGGCTGATCACCAGCCGGCTGCCGGGCGCGCTCACCGCACGCACCTTCGCCACCAGGTCGTACGCGATGTCGTCCGGGATGAAGTGCAGGATGGCCAGCGTCAGGAACGCCACCGGCTGGTCGAAGTCCACCAGGCCGCCCAGCTTGTCCAGCAGCGCGTCCGCCTCGCGCACGTCGGCCTGCAGGAAGTCCACGTCGTCGGTCCTGGCCAGCAGCGCCCTGCCGTGCACGCAGACCACGGGGTCGTTGTCCACGTAGACGACGCGTGCCTTCGGGGCGATCTCGTGCGTGTTCCCCTGGGTCGGCAGCCCCGCGCCGAGGTCCACGATCTGCTGCACGCCCGACTCGACCACGTGCCGCACGGCGCGGCGCAGGAACGCCCTGTTCGCGCGGGCGCCCTCCTTGGTGTTGGGGAACGTCTGCAGGATCCGCTCGGCGGCTGCCCGGTCGGCCGCGAAATTGTCCTTGCCGTCGAGGTAATAGTCGTACATACGCGCGACGTTGGGGAGGTTGGGGTCGACCCCCTCAGGGGCACTGTCCACGTTTTCTCCCGAAATTTCGGCTTCTTTGCGGGCGATCATATCCGCGGAGCGCCACATTTCCTCTGAAATCGGCTCTTCTTCCTGCTCCGATGAGACGCACATCACCTCCGCCTCAGCGGTTCGTACGGGGCCGCTCCATTCCGTCCCGCCGCCACGCGCTCGGGCGGGCACGGCCGCGTCCGTCCCGTCTTCGGACGGCGCGTCGTTGCGGTGGGCTCCGCCTCGGAGTGCCGCCGCGGCTCTCGCCTTGTGCGACGGTGCTCGCCCCGAGCGGTTGGTGGTCCGCTCGGGGCGGCCGGGATCAGCCGCGGTAGAGCTCGGCGACCCGGAAGGCGAGGTCGAGGGACTGGCCGCGGTTGAGCCGGGGGTCGCAGGCCGTCTCGTACCGGGTGGCGAGGTCGTCCTCCACGATCTCGTGCCCGCCCCCCACGCACTCCGTCACGTCATCGCCGGTGAACTCGATGTGGATCCCGCCGGGATGCGTCCCCAGCGACCGGTGCACCTCGAAGAAGCCCGCGACCTCGTCCAGCACGTCGTCGAGCCGCCGCGTCTTGTGCCCGCTGGGCGCCTCGAACGTGTTGCCGTGCATCGGGTCGCAGATCCAGGCCACCCGCGCCCCCGTGGCCGTGACCTCCTTGACCAGGGACGGCAGGCTCTCGCGGATCTTGGAGGCCCCCATCCGGGTGATGAACGTGAGCCGCCCCGCCTCGTTGCTCGGGTTGAGCTTGTCGATGAGCCCGAGCGCCTCTTCAGGCGTCGTGCCGGGGCCGAGCTTGACGCCGATCGGGTTGCGGATCTTGGAGAAGAAGTCGACGTGCGCCCCGTCGAGCTGGCGGGTGCGCTCGCCGATCCAGACCATGTGCGCCGACACGTCGTACGGCCGGCCCGTACGTGAGTCGATCCGGGTGAGCGCCCTGTCGTAGTCGAGGATCAGCGCCTCGTGCGAGGAGTAGAACTCCACGGTGTGGAACTCCTCGGGATCGGCCCCGCAGGCCCGCATGAACGCGAGGGCCTGGTCGATCTCCCTGGCCAGCTGCTCGTAGCGGCGCCCGGCGGGCGACTCGGCCACGAAGTCCTGGTTCCAGGCGTGCACCTGGCGCAGGTCCGCGTAGCCGCCCTTGGTGAACGCGCGCGCGAGGTTGAGCGTCACGGCCGAGGAGTGGTACGCCTTGAGCAGCCGCCACGGATCGGGCCTGCGCGCGTCGGCGGTGAAGTCGAACCCGTTGACCATGTCGCCCCGGTAGGCCGGCAGCTCGATCCCGTCGCGGGTCTCGGTGCCCTTGGAACGCGGCTTGGCGAACTGGCCCGCGACCCGGCCGATCTTCACCACCGGCACCTTGCCCGCGTACGTCAGCACGATCGCCATCTGCAGCAGCGTCTTGAGCTTGTTGCGCACGTTGTCGGCGGTGGCGCCGGAGAAGGTCTCCGCGCAGTCGCCGCCCTGCAGGACGAAGGCCTCGCCGCGGGCGACGGCGGCCAGCTGCTCCTTGAGCTGGTCACACTCGCCGGCGAAGACCAGTGGGGGCAGGCCGCCCAGCTCGGCGACGACCTTGTCGAGCTCGCCGCGGTCGGGCCAGTCTGGCTGCTGCGCCGCGGGGAGGGCTCGCCAGGAATCGAGATCCACGAGATTGCTGCTCACGAGATACGAGGGTAATCCACTGGCTCCGCCCTGCCGACCGTGTTGTCCACGTTTTGGCATCCACCCGGGCGTGAAAGAACGTACATTTCCGGCCGAAGCCGAGCGCATTCGATTTCAGGCCTCCGGCACCCTCACGTGCTCCGGCCGGATTCCCAGCCCGATGAACCGCCGTGCCATCCGGTTCATCAGCGGGATCCTCGTGAGATCGCGCGGCAGCCGCGACGGGTTGAACTCGCGTCTCAGTGCCTTCTTGATCACCAGATTCTGGACCACCCGCTGGGTCGCCTGCGTGACCCTGGTGGGCAGCATCCGCCGCTTCTGCAGCAGGTGCAGGGTCGACTCGGGGATCGGCGCGCCGGATCTGAGCGAGCCCGCAAGGAGGTTGGCAGCGGCGACCGCGTCCTGCACCGCCAGGTTGATCCCCACCCCGAACACCGGTGACATGGCGTGCGCGGCGTCCCCGATGCACAGGAACCCCGGCCGGTGCCAGCGGTGCAGCCGGTTGATCACGACCGTGAGCACGCTGACGTCGTCGTAGCTCCCGATCTGCCCGATCCGGTCGGCCAGCCACGGCAACAACGAGGCCACCGGCTCGCGGAGCGCCTCGATCCCCTGGCGTACCAGCTCGTCGAACCCGCCCTTGGGGATCAGGAACGCGAGCTGCCAGTAGCTCTTCCTGTTGATCGCGACCATCATGCGACCGCTGGAGATCCGCAGGAACGCGTCGTCGCGGTCGGACGGGTGCCTGGGCAGCCGGAACCACACCACGTCCATCGGCGCGCCGAGCTCCTCGGGGACGAGCCCGGCCCGTTCGCGCAGGGTCGAGTGCCGCCCGTCGGCGGCGACCGTCAGGTCGGCCCTGATCTCGTGCTCGCCGGACTCGTCCCGGTAACGCAGCCCGCGCACCGTCCGGCCCTCGCGGATCAGGTCGTACGCCTCGGCGTTCATGAGCAGCCGGAAGCCCGGGTACCTGCCGGCGGCCGAGGTGATGAGCTTGAGGAAATCCCATTGCGGGACCCACGCGATGTAGTCGTACTTGCCGGGCATCCCGCGCAGGCTCGCCAGGCTGATGTCCCCGGCGTCGGTCACCATGCTGAGGCCGTACGCCTTCCTGTGCGGGATCTTCAGGAACTCCTCGGCCAGCCCGAGCTCGTCGAGCACCTGCAGCGTGGACGGATGGATCGTGTCGCCCCGGAAGTCACGGAGGAAGTCGCCGTGCTTCTCCAGCAGCGTCACCTCGACGCCTGCCCTGGCCAGCAGCAGCGCGAGCATCGCGCCTGCCGGGCCGCCTCCCGCGATTACGCAGCGCATAATTCATCACCTGATGAGATGGTCTCACGTCATGAGAAAAGAGCAACCCCCACAGCCATCCGACATGCCCGAGCGGCCGAAGTACATGCGTGAGCCGCCTCTCACAAGGGAGTGGACGATGACCGACGAACTCCACACCCTCTCTGGCGCCTACGCCGTGCACGCACTGCCGTACGCCGAGTGGGTGCTGTTCGAGGAGCACCTGCTGGCGTGCCAGGTGTGCGGAGCCGAGGTGCGGCGCCTGCGGGAGACGGCGGCCAGGCTGGCGGAGGCGGTGGCCGAGCCGCCGCCCGCCACGCTCCGCCGGCGCCTGCTCGCCGCCGCGCACGAGTCGCGGCGTCCCGGCGCCCGGCCGGAGCAGGCGCCCGACGACAGCCCCACCATCTGGCGTCCCCGCGTGCCGGCGCCCGGCTCCGAGAACCCGCCGACGATCCGGATCCCGCCCGAGCAGCAGCAGCCCGCCGCCGTGGGCGTGCCGGAGGTC
>NZ_JBFAMX010000645.1:0-5671 GCF_040659615.1 Nonomuraea sp. NPDC049784 | reverse complement strand
ATGGGGTCGGCGGCCGACGCCCTGCGGATGCGGGCGCCGTACTTGACGTGATGCTGACCGTCCGCCGCGATCACCTCGGCGGCGCCGCGGTCGACGCGGGCCACGCGGGCGGGGACGGTGTCAGCGGGCAGCTCGGCGGCGCGCAGGCCGGTCCAGCCGAGCAGAGAAAGATCGTTGGACAACGGAGTGAAACCCCTTGGTCGAGAAGGAGCCGGGCGGCTCAGGGGAGCCCCCGGAGATGAATGGACGGCACGGTGAACATGACGACCCGCATTGCCCTCACCTCCTCGATCGGTTGCGGCAGCGACTCTACGCACCCTGTCCGCGAGGACGCAATCGGATTAAGTATCGCGATCTGTTGAACCGTGCCAGGGCGACTGGCCGTACCACCTGCCGACGGACACGAGAAAGGGGAATGATGCACACCAGCACTTATCCCCCGCCCTCGGCCGAGGGAGCCGCCCCCATGGGCAAACCGCGCCTTCGACACTGGATCCGCCGTGTGCGGCCGGATGACGGGGTGCCAAATGACGAGGCGGCGGTGTCCGCGCTCTACCGGGAATATCACAGGCCGCTCCTGGCCTTCGTGATCAGGTTGACGGCGGGCGATCGGCAGTGGGCGGAAGACGTGGTGCAGGAGACCATGATTCGGGCCTGGCGCAGTGCGGAGCAACTCGATCCCGAGTCGGTCTCGCTGATGCCCTGGCTAGCCACGGTCGCCAGACGTATCGTGATCGATGACCGGCGGCGCCGGGACGCCCGCCCTCAGGAGTCGGGCGACGGGCCGCTGGAGAGCGTTCCCGTGCCTGACGAGATGGAGGGTCTGCTGCACCAGGTGGTCGTGTCAGAGGCGCTGAAGGCATTGTCACCGGCACATCGCGAGATCCTCAACGAGACGATCTTGCGGGACCGGTCCGTCAACGATGCGGCCGAGGCGCTCGGCATCCCGGTCGGCACCGTGAAATCCCGGGTCTACTACGCCGTTCGCGCGCTGCGGATCGCACTCGAGGAGAGGGGGGTGACGGCGTGACTTCGAGAGTCGAGCACACGGATGTGGGCGCGTACGCGCTCGGCCTGCTGGAGGAGGACGACAGGCTGGCTTTCGAGGCCCACCTCCTCGGCTGCTCGCCCTGCCGCTCCGAGCTGTCCGACTTGTCCGGCATGGCGAGCGTGCTGAGCGGGATCGGCCCGGTGGAGGAGTACGACGTACCGTCCCCCGAGCCGGTGATCGACCTGCTCCAGCGCAAGAAGGCGGCCGACCGGCGGACGCGCAGGGGGACGTTCGTGATCGGGCTGGCGGCGGCGGTCACGCTGGTGGCGGGCGGGCTGACGATCGGCACGCAGCTCACCGCCGACTCCGCGCCGCTGATCGCGCAGGGCCACGCCAACCATCTGGGGCCCGCCGAGCAGTTCTACGCCGACGGCGTCCCCATCGAGGGGAAGGGCGTCGACGGGGTGACCGGGGGGCTGGTGGTCGAGTCCAAGGCCTGGGGCACGCACGCGGCGCTCAGGCTGGCCGGGGTGAAGGGGCCGCTCGAGTGCGAGCTGGTCTCGGTCGGCAAGTCGGGTGAGCGGCGGGTCATGACCGGGTGGTCCGTACCTCCAGCCGGGTACGGAGTGCCGGGTTCGCCCGATCCGCTCTACATGCACGGCGGCAGCGCGACGCCGCTGAAGGACATCGACCACTTCGAGGTCGTCACCTCGACAGGTAAGAAGTTGCTCACCATCAACGCCTGACCGCCAGGCGTCCCGAGCCCTCCCGCCGCTGGCGGGAGGGCTTTTTCGTGCCTTCTTCCTTGTGTGTAAATTTACGGATTCCTGGGTTGAACCTCCACCGGTGCCGGCCGCGTACTGCCTGCCGTACCAACCGGAATATCAAACCGTTTAAGAGGTTTCGCCATGTTCATCCGAAAGTTCGCGATTCCCGGCACGCTGCTCGCCGCCGCCCTGCTCGCCTCGCCCGCGCCTGCCCACGCCTCCGGTGACGACGTCTATCTCGCTGCCGGACTGCGTGGCGCGAACGAGGTGGGGGTCAAGGGTGACGCCGACGGCCGCTCGACGGTCGTGCTCAAGATCAGCGGGAACGAGGTGACGTTCGCGGTCCGCTGGAACAAGATCGACGCGCCCACCGCCGGCCACGTTCACCTGGGCGCCAAGGGCGTCAACGGTGACGTCAAGCTCGAGTTCTTCACCAAGCCGCTGCCCGCGACCGTGCTCGGCGTCACCGGCACCGTCAAGGCCGGCAACGAGCTCGTCAAGTCGCTCATCGACAACCCCGGCGGCTTCTACGCCAACCTGCACGACGCCAAGCACCCCAAGGGCGCCGTACGCGGCCAGTTCCACCGGCTGAACAAGCCGGTCGACCTCAACGGCGTGCTGCAGGGCAGCAACCAGGCCACGCTCTCCGCGCGCGCCGACGGGGCGCAGGAGGTGCAGGAGAACGACGGCAAGAAGCGCGCCGACCAGGACGGCCAGGCCGTCTGGTGGCTGCGCCCGAACGGCTCGTCCATCGCCTACACCGCCTTCTGGTCGGGCCTCGGCCAGGTGACCAACGGCCACCTGCACAAGGGCGTGACCGGCAAGAACGGCCCAGTGGTCGAGGACCTGTTCGCGGGCGCCCTGCCCGAGAACCTCACCGGCGTCGCCGGTGAGACGCCGGTCGCCGCCGCGGTGGTCAAGCGCGTCGCCGCGAACCCCGACCGCTACTACTCGAACCTGCACACGCTCGACTTCGACGGCGGTGCCGTACGCGGCCAGCTGTCCGGACGGCCGTTCACCCACCCGCGCGCGCTCACGGCCGACGTGCTGCGCGGCTCGCAGATCTACTCCTGCACGGCGCAACCGTCGGGCGGGTACGCCTTCACCCAGCTCGGCGTGTCGGCCAAGCTGCGGCGCGGCATCGACCACTCCTTCGTGACGCCCGCCGCCGGCCCGCCGCAGTGGATCGCTCCCGACGGCAGCGCGGTGCGCGGCTCGGTCGTCACCAAGACGCCCAACGGCGACGGCAACATCCCGGAGCTGGTGCTCGACGCCGCCCAGGCAGGCAAGGAGAGCGGGCTGCTGGCCCACGCCACGCAGATCCTGCGCCTCAACACCACGGGCGGCGTCGCCCCGTCCGGCGCCTGCTCGCCCGGCTCGGAGGCCAAGGTCCCGTACGGGGCCGACTACCTCTTCCTCGGCTGACGCCTTCCGGGGCGACGCTTCGGTCCCGTCCCCCGGAAGGCCTTCCCCTGTCGATCCGGCCCACCGTCCCCCGGGCCGCCGGTCGGCCACCGCGAGCAGGGCACTCCGGCCCGCCCCGCTCGCACCGAACGCCCCGCCGCACCCGGAGCCCGTGCGGCGGGGCGTTCCCGTGCGCCCGTGGCGGTGGCCGGGGGCTGCACGGCGCACAGCCACGCACGACGCGGCGCGGAGTCCGGTGTGCCAGGTCAGGCCAGTGCGGTGGCGTCCGTGACGGGGAAGAGGCAGGCGGCCGTGTGGCCGGGCGTTTCCTGAGGGGCGAGCGGTGGCCGGGTGGCGGAGCACTCGGGGCGGGCGGCCGGGCAGCGGGTGTGGAAGCTGCACCCCGAGGGCGGGTCGGCGGGGGACGGCGGGTCGCCCCGGAGGACGATGCGCCGCCGCGTCCGCTCCACCTTGGGATCGGCCACCGGCGCGGCCGACAGCAGGGCGTGCGTGTACGGGTGGCGCGGCGCGGTGAACAGCGTCTCGGTGTCGGTCAGCTCGACGACGCGCCCGAGGTTCATGACGGCGACCCGGGTGGCGACCTGCCGCATGATCGACAGGTCGTGCGACACGAACAGGTACGTCAGCCCCCGCTCGGCCTGCAGCCGCTTCATCAAGTTGACGATCTGGGCCTGGATGGACACGTCGAGCGCGCTGACCGGCTCGTCGCAGATGACCAGCTTGGGCTCCAGGGCCAGAGCCCGGGCGATGCCGATGCGCTGCCGCTGCCCGCCGGAGAACTCGTGCGGGAACCTGTCCTGGCTCCCCGCCTCCAGCCCGACCGCCTCGAGCAGCGCGGCGACGCGGGCGCGGGCCTCCGCAGAGCGGCGGCGCACCCGCCCGTGCGTGACCAGCGGCTCGGCGACGATCTCGCCGACGCGCATGCGGGGGTTCAGGCTGGCGTACGGGTCCTGCAGGACGACCTGCATGTCCTCCCGCACGGCGAGCAGCTCCTTGCGCCCCAGCCCGAGCAGGTCGCGGCCCTGGAAGCGGATCTCGCCCCCACTTGCCTCGACCAGCCGCAGGATGAGCCGGGTCAGCGTGGTCTTGCCGCACCCGGACTCGCCGACCAGGCCGAGCGTCTCACCGGGATGGACGTCGAACGACACGTCGTCGACCGCGACGGCCTTCGCGTACTCCTTGCGCACGCTGCGCAGCGACAACAGCGGCTGGGCCATCTCAGAGGCTCCCTTCCAGCAGGCAGGCGGCGCTGTGCCCAGGAGCCCGCTCGACCAGCGGGGGCGACTCGGAAGCGCACGAAGGCATGGCGAACGCGCAGCGCGGGTGGAACGCGCAGCCGCCGGGCGGCGAGAACAGGTTCGGCGGGCTGCCGGGGATCGGATCAAGCGGCGCCCCTCCGGGCACGTCCGACCTGGGCATGGACTCGAGCAGCGCCTTGGTGTACGGCATGCGAGGCGAGTCGAAGACGTCGTCCACGGTCGCCAGCTCCACAGGACGCCCCGCGTACATGACCAGCACCTGGTCCGCGGAGCGGGCCACCACGCCGAGGTCGTGCGTGATGAGCACGATCGCCATTCCGAACCGCTCCTGGAGCGCGGCGAGCAGCTCCATGATCTGGGCCTGGACGGTCACGTCGAGTGCGGTGGTCGGCTCGTCGGCTATGAGGATCTTGGGGCGGCAGGCGAGCGCGATCGCGATCATCACACGCTGGCGCATGCCGCCGGAGAACTGGTGCGGGTAATCTCCCGCCCGCTTCTCCGCGTTGGGGATGCCGACCTCGCGCAGCGCCTGCACGGCCTGGGCGCGGGCCTCCGATCTGGACAGCCTCTGGTGCAGGCGGAGCGACTCGGCGATCTGGGCGCCGACGGTCTTGAGGGGGTTCAGGCTGGTCATGGGGTCCTGGAAGACCATGGCGATCTCGTTGCCGCGGATCTTGCGCATCTCCCGCTCGGAGAGCTTGAGCAGGTCGCGGCCGCCCGCGAGGATCTCACCGCCGGTGTAATGGCAGGGCGGGGTGGGGTGCAGGCGCAGGATCGACAGGGCGGTCGCGGTCTTGCCGCTGCCGGACTCGCCCACGACCGCCAGGGTCTGCCCCGCCTCGACCGACAGCGACACGCCGTTGACCGGTTTGATCGTGCCCGCGTCGAGCCGGAATTCCACATGCAGGTCGTTGATCTCCAACAGGGTCATGATGAGTCTCCGCGGAAGATGCGCAGCAGCTCGGCCGGGTCGGCCTGGACCGTTCCCTCTGGTGGGGGCGCGGCCTGGGTGAGCGCGGTCGGCTGCTTGAGTGCGCCGCCGGTGACCACGCTGACGACGGTGTCGCGTTCCGACACCCAGCCCTGGGCGCGGGCGCGCAGCAGCGCGGCGGTGGACGCGGCGGCGGACGGCTCGGCCGACACGCCCTCCTCGCCCAGCAGCCGCATCGCCTCGAACAGGTCGTTGTCGTCCACCGCGACCACCCGCCCGCCCGAGTCGTAGACGGCGC
>NZ_JBFAMX010000644.1:0-5691 GCF_040659615.1 Nonomuraea sp. NPDC049784 | reverse complement strand
GCGGCTCCCGCCACGACGTCGGCCACCTGCACCCTGGCGTCCAGGCGGGACTCGACCAGGCGCAGCCCGGCCAGCCCGCCCGCGATCAGACGCAGCTGGGCCACGCGCTCCTCGGTCAGCGTGGTCTGCCGGTCGTGCACGACGGTGACGGGCCGGCCGTCCTCGCCCCAGTACGCGACGGCCCTGACGATGGCCGGGATGAGCGGGTCGAGCGCGGGGAAGACGTGCGGGTCGGACAGCAGGCGCTCCCTGAACGACTCGAACCGCGGCCGGGCCCGCCACAGCAGGTCCAGGATCTCGCCGGCCCGGCCGCCGGCCCCGCGCAGATCGTCGACCAGGAGGAAGGTCTCCTCGACGGAGGTGGTGACGCCCTGGCCGTTCTTGGCGCGCAGCAGGTAGTTGAACGCGTCGAGGAAGGCCGCCCAGCGCGCGGGCTCCAACGAGTGCCGGCCCTCGTGGTAGAGGGCGACGGCCATGCCGGCGGCCTCGTGGTCGCCGGCGAGCAGCTCGGCGACCTTGCCGACGACGTGGAAGGTCTTGTCGGTCAGGAACACGTGCACGTTGCCGAGGATCGGGCCCGACGGGCCGAGCAGCCACCGCAGGGCCGCCCGGTTCTTCTCGCGCAGGATGTGGCCCGCCTTGAACTCGTCGGCCGGGGTGGGCGCCCGCTCACGCAGCTCCCTCATGCAGGCGTCGGCGAGCTCGGGGGCCATCAGAACGCTGGCGTGCGCGAACACGTCGGTGTTGCCGCCGACGAGTTTCTCGCCCTCCGCGCCGGATTCGTCGCACGCGATCTCGAGAGGTTCCGACACGGCTATCGAATGTATTCAATGAGCTGGTTTGTCCGCGAGGCAATTTCCGGCGCTCTCACAGCTGGGTGCGGGTGAACTGCTGGTTCTGGCCGCCGTTGCACGCGTACTGCTTGAACTGGACGTCGTCGGCCTGAGATGAGGAGGGCAGGTCGGCGCACTTGCCCGAGTGGCGCACCGCCAGCCGGGCCAGCGCGGCCACGTCGGTGTAGTCGGCGGTCAGCCGGTAGACGTGCAGGTCGTAGTTCTCGTTCGCGGCCGAGATCATGTACCCGGTGCCGTCGGTGTCGACGAACGCGGTGATGTCGCGCGACATGTGGCCGAGCGGGCGGAAGCTGCGCAGGTAGGTGTAGGCGCCGTCCACCGTGTTCGAGACCGCCACGGCCGCCCGCGCCTCGCCGTAGTCGCGGCCGTTCTCCTTGTGCATCCACATGACGAACTGGCCGGTCGAGGCGTTGTAGACGACCTTCGGACGCTCGATGTTGGCCACCTGCAGCTCGGCGGCGCTGGACTGGGTGAGCACGTGGTTGCGGAACTCCCAGGTGCGCAGGTCGGCCGAGCGGTGGGCGGAGACGTACCTGAAGGTGCCGTCGGCGTTGCGGTTCCCCCCGAACCAGTAGTAGTACGAGCCGACCTTGATCACGCCGCCGCCGTGGGCGTGCAGCAGGTTGCCCGACGTGTCGGTGAACTGGGCGCCGACCGGCACAGCGACGGGCATGGCCCGCGCCGCGGCGGCGGGCGGGAGCGCGAGTGCCAGGCACAGCCCGGCCAGGAGAGTCAGCACACGGGACATGGCCGCCTCACCATAAGACCGGCCGGGCGGGAGCGCTCGCGCCCGCCGCGGCGGCATCCGCGCACGTCGGCCGCTGAAACTTTCAGCTCCCCCCGGGTCAGCGCGCGGGCAGCCAGGCCAGGGCGGCGGTGGTCAGCGCCTCGACGCCCATCGGCAGGGTGGGGAGGATCTGGGGGGCGAAGAAGGGCGAGTGGTTGCCCGGCACGTCCTCCCGCAGGCGGCCCTCCCGCTCGGCGCGGGCGTACAGGTCGGGGTCGGCACTGCCCAGGCCCCAGAAGACGGACGGCACGCCCGCCGCGGCGCCGAACAGGCCGAAGTCCTCGCTGCCCATCAACGGCGCCATGTCCGGCACCCGCTCGGAGCCGAACCGGCCGTCGAACGCCTCACGCACCTTCGCGGTGGCGCCGTCGTCGTTGACGGTCAGCGGGAACGCGTTGAGCGTGCGGAACTCCGGCGGGCGTGGCGCGCCGGACGCGGCCGCCTCGGCGTTGACGACGCGCTCGACCGCGGCCAGCAGGGAGCGGCGCACCTCAGGGCTGAACGAGCGCAGGTTGATCGTGATGGACGCCTCGTCGGGGATGATGTTCTCCTTGTGGCCCGCGTGGATCTGGGCCACCGTCAGCACCGCCCGCTCGAACGGCGACACCTCCCGCGAGACGACCGTCTGCAGCCTCATGACGGTCGAGGCGGCCAGGACCACCGGGTCGACGGTCCGCTCCGGCTGCGAGCCGTGCCCGCCCCTGCCGTACAGGCGGATCTCCATGCTGTCGGCGGCGGCCAGGACCTCGCCGGGGCTGAGGAGCACCGAGCCCGCCGGGGCGGGGAAGACGTGCTGGCCGAGCACCACGTCGGGCGTGCCGGTCCGGTCGAACAGCCCGTCGTCCACCATGGCCTGCGCCCCGGCCGCGATCTCCTCCGCCGGCTGGAACAGCGCCACGAGCGTGCCCCGCCACTGGTCCCTGCCGGCCGCCAGCAGCCGGGCGGCGCCGCTCAGGCACGTCACGTGCATGTCGTGGCCGCAGGCGTGCATGACCGGCACCCCGTCGGGTGAGGTGGCGGTGCTCGCGTACGGCAGGCCCGTCGCCTCCAGCACCGGCAGCGCGTCCATGTCGGCCCGCAGCGCGACGGTCGGGCCGTCGCCGTTGCGCAGTACACCCGCCACGCCCGTGCCGCCGATGCCCGTGCTCACCTCGAACCCGGCCGCTCGGAGCCGGTCGGCCGCGATGCCCGCGGTGCGTTCCTCCTTGAAGGAGAGCTCGGGGTGCCGGTGCAGGTCACGGTAGAGCTCGGCGAGGTCGTCGAGCGCTGGGCCGTCCAGCCCAGCAATGATCTTGTCGATGGGGTCCTGGTCGCTCATGCCGGCATCCGTTCCAGTGCGATGATCTCTTCGACGAGGGTACGGCGGGCGGCGTCGCGCTGCTCGTCGGCGGGGGGTGTTCTGGGGAAATCGGGCGGCAGCTCGGCCAGGACCGCGGCGTAGACGGCGCTCCGGCGCGGGGTGCGGGCGGGGCGGTCGAGCCGGAACAGGGCGGCAACCAGGCGATCGACGGTGGCGGTGTCGAACACCGACTCCCACGCCTGCCGTTCGGGCCCGACGCCGGCGGCGGGCTCACCGTGCCCAGGGCGGTCGCGGCGGATCTTCGCCGTGCCCGGCTCGTCCACGGCCGGCGCGCCGCCGTCCCGATCCTCGAGCAGGACGCCGTACTCCCGCTCCGCGGCCTCGCGCGAGACCACGCCCCGCTCGACGTCCCGCAGGACCGCCTCCGGGTCCCTCGTGTACGGGTCGCCGTAGCCGCCCGCGCCCGAGGTCAGCAGCGTGATGACGTCGCCGGGCTCCAGCGGCAGTACATCGATCTTGAAGTGCCTGCGCTCGCGAGGCGTGCCAGGGTTGACGATCAGCTCAGTGGGCGCGCCGGGGCCGCCGCCGCGCACGCCCCATGGGCGGAAGCACATCCGCTCCAGCCCCCGGGCCAGCAGCTTCGAGCCCTCTCCGCGCAGGCGGAAGGTCAGCTCCAGCCCGCAGCCGCCGCGCCAGCGCCCCGCGCCGCCCGAGTCGGTACGCAGGCCGTACCTCAGGATCTCGACCCCGATCTCCGTCTCGACGGTCTCCACCGGGTTGTTGGACAGGTTGGAGATGCCGCTGTCGCGGCCGTCCACCCCGTCGGCGCCCTCGCGGGCCCCCGTACCGCCCACCATCGGCTCCAGGACCTGTACGTTCTGCCCGGCGCCGCGCTGCTCGGCGACCACGACCGGCACCACCAGGCCGCTGGAGGCCGCAGGCAGGACATGCGGGGCGGCCAGCCCGAGCGCGCCGCCGACGGCGTCGTTGACGCGGTTGGCCGTGGCGTGCCGCACGCCCACGGCGGCCGGGTGCACGGGGTTGACCAGCGAGCCCTCCGGCGTGGTGACGGTGATCGGCGCGATGAGCCCGGCATTGAGCGCGATGCCGGGGTCGAGGGTGCAGATGAGCGCGAGCACCCTGGTGGTGATCCAGGCGTGCGGCCGGCCCAGCGTCGCGATGTTGAACGCCGCGGCCACCTGCGGATCCGTGCCGGTGAAGTCGAGATGCAGGCCGCCCCCGCGCAGCGTCGCGGTCACCGACAGGCGGACCGGGATGTTCGAGACGGCGTCGTCGTCGAGGTAGTCGACGAAGCGGTGGGTTCCGTCGCCGAGCCCGGCCAGGGCGGCACGGGCCTTGCCCGCGGTGTACTCGACCAGGTCGCCCTGCGCGTCGAGCACCGTGCCCAGGCCGTGCTGGGCGATGACGCCGGCCAGCCGCTCCCCGCCGGTGCGCAGGGCGGCGCGCATGGCCCTGATGTCGCCCAGGTTGGCCTCCGGGGTGCGGCTGTTGGCCGTGATCAGCGCCTCGACGTCGCGGCTGGGCTCTCCGGCGCGGACGAGCTTGACCGGCGGGATCTGCAGGCCCTCCTGGAAGATCTCGTCGTTGATCGGCGACAGGCTGCTCGGCACCCGGCCGCCGATGTCCGAGCAGTGGATGAACGCCCAGCCGTACCCGACCAGCTCGCCCTCATGGAAATACGGCTCGATGAGCTGGATGTCCGTCAGATGGGTGGCCAGGCCGCCGGACCGGTACGGGTCGTTGGTGATGATCACATCACCCGGCTCCAGCGGGCCGGCGGCCCGCACGGCGGTCAGGACGTTCAGGCCGACGAAGCCGGAGACGCCGATGCCGCGCGGGTACGCCACGAAGCCGCCGTCCAGGCCGGCGAAGGCGCAGCAGAAGTCGGCGGTCTCCTTGACGTACAGGGAGCGGCTCGTGCGCTGCAGGGTGAGGCACATTTCCTCGGTCATGGCGCTGAGCCGGTTGCCGACGATCTCCAGGGTGACGGGGTCGAGCCGCACGTTCAGGCCTTCCGACGGAGGTGCAGGTTGCCGGTTTCGTCCACGTCGGCGGACCAGCCGGGAGGTACGACAACGGTGGTGTCGTCCTGCTCGACGATCGCCGGGCCGCGGAACGCGTCCCCCACGCCCAGGGACGAGCGCAGGTGGACGTGCGCGTCGTGCCATGCGCCCGCCAGCAGGACCCGCCTGCGGACAGCGGGTCGGGGCGCGCCCGTTCCCCGGGCCACGGCGGCGGGCGGCAGCTCGGCGACAGGGCCGACGACACCGAGCCTCGCGGTGCCGAGTTCGATGGGGGCGCTCTGGTCGCGGAAGCCGTACAGGCGCTCGTGCTCGGCGTGGAACGTCTCGGAGATCGCCTCGACGTCCAGCCGGTCCGGATCGAGGCCGACGCGCAACTCGTAGGCCTGGCCGGAGTAGCGCATGTCGGCGGAGTACGACAGCCGGCCGCCGCGGCCGGGATAGTGGTCGCCGTTCTGCTCGGCGAGCCACTCGTGGGCCTGGGCGGACAGTTCGGCGAGTACCTCGGTCAGGCGGGCGGCGCTCGCGGTGTCCAAGGGGCGGCGCAGGCTGCGGGCGAGGTCGCGGCGCAGGTCGGCGCCCGCCGCGCCCAGCGCGCAGAACGTGGCGGCCGTCGGCGGCACCACGATGTGGGCGATGCCGACCTCCTCGGCGAGCATGGCGGCGTGCGTCGGTCCCGCGCCGCCGAACGGCACGAGCGTGAACCGC
>NZ_JBFAMX010000643.1:0-5702 GCF_040659615.1 Nonomuraea sp. NPDC049784 | reverse complement strand
GTCTGGGGCGACCTCGCGGCGGGCGCGGTCGGCGTGGTGCTGATCGCGGACGTGGACGACGAGGGCCGTCCAGGCCACGACTTTCCCGCAGTCGTCCGGTACGCGGTCGAAACGCTGCACCGGCAGGCGGCGGCGATGCTGCAGCAGGAGCCGGACCTGGCCCAGGTGGAGGAGCTTGTCGCCACCACTCTCGTGGCTGGTACGGCTCGCCCCGGCGCCGAAGGCATCGAGGTCTCCCTGTTCCGGGTCGGTGACTCAGGCGCCTGGGTGCTCGACCTGACCCGGCCCCGGTTCCATCCCCTGTTCGGCGCGAAGACCGAGGGGGACGTGGTCGCCACCTCGGTCACGGCCCTCCCCAGGGTGCCGCGGAAGCTGGAGCAGTGGTTCGGGAAGCTGGTGCCCGGACAGGTCCTGCTGGTGGGGACCGACGGTTTCGGCGATCCGCTCGGCGACGGCGACGGCCAGGTCGGCGCGCTGTTCGCCGAGCACCTGGCCGCGCCGCCGTCCCCTCTGTGGCTGGCCCACCTGCTCGACTTCTCCCGGGAGACGTTCGACGACGACAGGACCTTGCTGGCCCTCTGGCCGCGGAGCGAGACCCGATGAGCCGGACGGACCGCGCCACTCTCACTCTCGGACGGCGCCTCGGCCAAGGTGGGCAGGGGACGGTCCATGAGGTACTCGACCGCAAGATCAACGGTCAGTGGGACGTCGCCTACAAGGAGTACGATCCCGACGTCCTGCGCAACCTCGACGTCGCCGCCCTCACCGCGATGACGGACTTGATCGGCCGGCTCCCGGGGTGGGACGCGGCGTGGTTGTGCGACAGGACGGCCTGGCCCGCCGGGCTCGTGGAGGCGGGTGGCGCCGTCACCGGATTCCTGATGCGGTCTGTGCCCCACAGGTTCTCCTTCGACCTGCGGACCCTGTCGGGCACCGCACGGAAACTGACGACGCTGGAGTTTCTGCTCAACGATGACGCGTACGTCGGCCAGATCGGCCTGCGGGTCAGCGAACGCGACCGCCTGCTGCTGCTGGCCGACCTCGCCGACACGCTCGCCCGCCTGCACTCGATGGACATCGTCGTGGGCGACCTGTCGCCCAAGAACCTGCTGTTCGCCACGGAGGCGTCTCCGGAGTGCTTCCTCATCGACTGCGACGCGATGCGGCTGGCCGGAGTGGAGGCCCTGCCTCAGGTGGAGACGCCCGACTGGCAGATCCCCGCCGACGAGCAGAAGGGCACGCCGCAGAGCGACGCCTACAAGTTCGCGCTGCTTGCCATCCGCGTCTTCGCCCGCGACCAGGCCTCCACCGACCCCGGCCGGCTGGCCGCCGTCAGCCCCGCACTGGCCGACCTCGCGGCGGCAGGGCTCCACCAGCCCCCGCTCCACCGGCCCGTTCCCGCGCAGTGGGCCGCGGAGCTGAGGCAGGCCGCACCGTCAGCCTCCACCACGCCCACCGTCGTACCGCCGCCCCCTCCCAGCCCTCCGCCTTCCCCCGCCCCCTCATTACCACCACAAACCAGCCCCAACCCCACCCGGTCGACGAAGGTCGGCCTCGGTGTCGCCGCGGGAGTCATCGGTCTGGTGCTCGCCGCGGTGGCCGTGAACTCCTCGGCCAAGGGCTCGAACGAGGAAAGCTCGAACGTGGCGTCCTCCAGCACTCCGTCGTACTCCCTTGCTCAGCCCTCCTACACCTACTCCCCTGACCCGTCGCCTTCGGAGGAGCCGACTTCGGAAGAGCCGACCGAGGAGCCGTTCAGCCCCGCCGACCTCGACGACAAGGACACCGACACGACCCCGTTCACAGTGGGGGCGCTACTCCCGGACTCCTTCACGACCGCCAAGGGTGTGCGCTACAACCTCAAGGCGAGTGGGGTGGACAAGTGCCCGGACACGTACCACGCCAGCAATATCCGCACGGCCCTCCGTAAAGCAAGCTGCACCAAGATGATCTCGGGTGCCTATGTCAACCCGAACGCGTCGGCGGGCAGGCGGATCATGGTGTCCGTGTGGGTCGTTCCGCTGAAGAATTCGGACAGGGCCGACACCGCGTACTCAAGGCTCGACGACGCCTATGCGGATGCCTGGGGCATCGTGTGTCCCAGAAAGGGCCCAGGAGCCGGCCTCTGTGACTCGGGCAGCTGGAACAACGCGCAGACGTACGGGTGGAGTGGATACACCCACCGCTATCTGATCCACACCATGGCCATCTACACGAATCGCGCCACTGCCACCAGTGCGAGGCCGTGGCTCAAAGACGCCTCCAAGGCGGCATTCAACGCGGTCGGGCCCATGGTCTATCACGACGGTGACTGACATCTGTCATGCGGCTCCGCGTGTTCCGCGGCCCTGCGACGCCTCCCAGTCCACCGAGGACGGGCTGCCCTACGACCACGCGCCGAACGCCATCATCCAGACGCCGATGAACGACAGAAACAATCCCCCGGCCACATATCGCCGGCGTATGCGCACGTGGCGGTTCCGTGGGGCAGACAGCACCGCGATCGTCACAGATGCGGATGCGAACACCGCCGGAATGCCCATGACCACGGCGATCACGAATCCCGTAAGCCCGAAGATCATGGCCGAATAGTAGTGGACTCCGGCCGACGCCGTACGGGCGACTGAATCCGAACGTCCGGAACCCGCCACCAAGGATCGTTACCCGTACGATTTGGCGACTCCGTCGAGCAGGTGCTCAAGAGTGTCATAGGAAGGGGTCTCGACCACATCGATGAGATCCGTCGCGACGTGCACGTTGTGATCTGCGGTGACCTTGGCGAACTGGGCGGCATCACCGGAGCGGAACCCGTGCTCGGCAGCGAGCCTCTGCAACTCCGGGTCGGTGCTCAGCAAGCGTCCGACGCGGTCGCCGGACGCGTTGAGCGGCACCAGTGTGTGCTCGGACAGCACGGTCGGTGACGGGTACATCAGTACCATCCCCGGCTTGATCTGCCCCCGCGCGGCGGCGTCGACGAACTGTGCCTCGTAGATCCAGACCATCGGTGTCGGGCCCATGCCCACCGTGAGGTATTCCTTGAACGGGCCCTCGGAGGTGTTGTCGGTGTAGCCCTGGCCGGTGAAAAGCTGGGACACCAGGGGCAGCACATTCTTTTCGGCGGTGGCGCCGTGCACGATCGTGCCGCCATTCGCGACATAGCCGGCGATGGCCAGGTACATGGCTGCGGAATTCGAGGTGCGCGGGTCCGTCGTGGAGACCAGGATGTTCTTGCGCACGGGATAGACGGTGTTGCCCGTGAGCTGGTCCCACTGTACGTCCGTGGTGACCAGCTCGAGGTAGCGGTCGACGTTGAAGGTCAGGACGGGTCCCTTTTTCACGACGCCCGCCTTGCTCAGCAGGTCCGCGATCGGCTGGAACGTCGCGATGGCCATCGGCGAGGAGAACGGCGTGTATTTCGCACTGACGTGACGCTGGCGCTGGATCCGGTCGCCCGCCGGTGCGCTCGACGGGAACGCGAAGTCGTACCGTCCGAGGTCGATCGAGGTGGCGATCTGGCGTGAACCCGCCGGATCGACTTCGACCTTCACCCCCTTGTCCGCGAGGGCCTTCTGGACTCGTGGATCCTCGAAGAACGCCTTCTTCTCGGAGCCGATCACACCGCGCACGGTCGTGAGCGGGGGCGGGGACGGGGTTTCCTCTTGTCCGGTGTTCACGACTACTACGGCGGCGACCACGGCAACCGCGACCACGCCCAGCGCAAGAAATCCCTTACCACGGACTCGCGCCAGCTGAATTCGCGCCGGCCGGGTGGCTTCCGGAGAGTTACTTCCACCTGTGTCAGGGATGTCGCCGATGTCATCCGATGGCGTTTTCACCGCCGTCGCGGGACGGGTGTCCGCCGCGACCTCCGGGCGAAGGTCACCGGTAGCTTCCGGACTCGCCTCCGCCAGTTCCCGGCGAACCATGCGTTCGACCAGGATGGGGACGAAGTCCCTGACGGGATGGCCGTCGAAGCGGCGATGGATCGTCTCCACCGCGCCCTCGACATGTTCGGCGGAGTGAGTGCCGGCAAAGACCTGGACCAGGTGATCAGTCGCTCGACGTAGCGCCTGTTCCTCGCGGAGGGTGTCGACACTCACCAGCATCTCCTCGGCTTCTCATTTGTCAGGTAGCGCGGCACACCGCCGTGCCGGAACGCGCCGCGCCAACCTTATAGGGGTTTTCGGCCGAGTCGATAATCGAGTCAATGACTTATTCAAAATCGCAGGAGACGCCAATGCGACCGAGCGCCTCAATAACCTGTCGTTCACCTTGCGGTGGATTTCGTTGACGAAATTAATCGTGATCGTCAGGGCTCGTTCATTAAAATGACCCGCGAACGGGATCCGTATTCCATTCGTGCGGCAGGCCGTCCCCCGTCACCGGGCCCCCAAGTCAGTCAGGTGGCCCCGTGTGGTCTTCGTCGAAGATGTCGGAGGCCGATCGGACGATGAGCGGGTCGGGGGTGCCGACCACCTCGTGGTCCTTGTTGTCGTAGTCGAACAGGCTCAGCACATAGCGCATCGCCTCGAGCCGGCCACGTTTCTTGTCGTTGCTCTTGATGACTGTCCAGGGCGCCTCGGGGATGTCGGTGTTGAGGAACATGTCCTCCTTGGCGGCGGTGTACTCGTCCCATTTGCTGAGCGAGGCCAGGTCCATCGGGGACAACTTCCACTGCCGGACGGGGTCGACCTGGCGGATGATGAAGCGGGTGCGCTGTTCGGAGCGCGTCACCGAGAACCAGAGCTTGACGAGGTGGATGCCGTCGCGTACCAGGGCGCGTTCGAACTGCGGCGCCTGCAGCATGAACTCGCGGCATTCGACCTCCGTGCAGAAGCCCATCACGCGCTCGACCCCGGCCCGGTTGTACCAGGAGCGGTCGAACAGGACGATCTCTCCGGCGGCGGGCAGGTGGGCGATGTAGCGCTGCAGGTACCACTGGGTGCACTCGCGTTCTGAAGGCTTCTCGAGCGCGACCACGGTGGCACCGCGGGGGTTGAGGTGCTCCATGAAGCGCTTGATCGTGCCGCCCTTGCCCGCCGCGTCGCGGCCCTCGAACAGGATGACCAGCCGCTCGCCGTTCTCCTTCACCCAGTACTGCAGCTTGAGCAGCTCGATCTGGAGCAGCCGCTTGAAGTAGTCGTATTCCTGGCGGCTCAGGCGTTCGGGGTAGGGGTAGTGCTCGCGCCAGGTGTCGACCGGGGTGCCGTCGGGGCGCAGCAGTACGGGATCGTCGTCGTCGCTGTCGTCCACCATCAGGCCCGGGGTGGCGTCCAGAAGGAAGAGCTGCTCCACGTCGACCGCCTCGCCTCTATCGTGTTGCCTCGCCACCCCGTACCCGCCAGGCGCTCAGTGGAACTGCGGGACGATCAGGTAAATGCCGTACAGGACCACCGCCGCGCAGGCGGTGAAGCACAAGACGGCCGCGGCCAGCCCGCCGGCGCCGCTGCCGGTCCCTTGTTCCTGGGCGGACTGCCGCGCGGCGACCGCCAGCGCGCCGAGCGAGAAGACCAGGACGACCACCACGCTGACGGCCAGGCTGACGACGAAGACCTGGCCCAGGGCGGCCCACTTGATGTCCATTGGCGTTCCTTTCAGACGGCGGCGGGGACTTCGTTGACGTTGCCCGCGTGGACGGGCTCGCGGCGGCTGGCCGCGTAAAGTCCCGCGGCGGCGGCGATCGCCACCAGCGCGGCGATGGC
>NZ_JBFAMX010000642.1:0-5710 GCF_040659615.1 Nonomuraea sp. NPDC049784 | reverse complement strand
GCAGCGGCACATCCCCGGCCGTCCACTCGGCCTCCGCCGGACGCAGCAGCTCGTGCCACTCCAGGCCCGACGGCGCCACCGCCCAGAGCGTGTCGAACGACGACAGCAGCTCAGAGATCAGCCGCTGCGGCGTCAGCTCCGGCCACAGCTCGTCCACTGCCCGCCGTATCGCCGGCTCGCCCCACAACCGCTGCGAGGCCAGCTCCAGATCCAGCTCGTCCAGGTCGCCCTCCAGGTCGAGCGGCTGCGACAGCTCCGGCTCGTCCTCGATGACCAGCTCCTCGATGTGCAGCGACTCCTCCAGGGCCCGCGCCTCGGCCTTGGCCAGCTCCTTGAGCATCTCGGTGACGTACAGCTTGCGCGCCATGTTGTGCGGCAGACGCACCGCCCGCGCCCGGTCGCGCAGCCGCATGCACGTCTCGCGCGGGACCCGCAGGCGCAGCCCGTCCAGCTCGACCACCAGGTCGCCCTGGGGCACCCCCTGGCGCAGCTCCAGCGCGCGGGCGACCACCTCGGCCATCCGCACGTCGCCCTTGACCACCGCCGCCGCCGGAGTGTCGGCCGCGCTCACCCGCACCCCCGGGAACATCTCCCCGACCGTGGTCATCACCACCTGCGTCTCCCCCAGCGCCGGCAGCACCTGGCTGATGTAGCGCAGGAACATGGGGTTGGGGCCCACCACCAGGACGCCGCGCCGCTCGAGCGTGTCGCGGTGGGTGTAGAGCAGGTACGCCGCCCGGTGCAGCGCCGCCACCGTCTTGCCGGTGCCCGGCCCGCCCTGCACCACCAGTGCACCCTGCAGCGAAGCGCGGATGACCCTGTCCTGCTCGGTCTGGATGGTGGCCACCACGTCGCCCATCCGGCCCGTCCGGCCCCGCCGCAGCGCCGCCAGCAGCGCCGCCTCGCCCACGAGCGCGCGCCTGTCGCCGTCGCTCATCCGCTCCAGGTCGAACACCTCGTCGTCGATGCCGACCACCGTGCGATCTTTCAGATGCAGGTGCCTGCGGCGCACCAGCCCACCCGGATCGGTGGCCGTGGCCACGTAGAACTGCCGCGCGGCCGGGGCCCGCCAGTCGATCAGGACCGACTCGTGGTCATCGTCGCGCAGCCCGATCCTGCCGACGTACGTGCTGGCGCCCGAGGCGTCGTCGATGCGGCCGAAGCACAGGCCGCGCTCGACCGCGTTCAGCTGGGCCAGCCTCCTGGCCTGCTCCGAGGCCATCGCCTCGCGCTCGACCATCGCCTGGCGGGTGCCGCCGGCCCTGGCGTACACCTCACGCAGCGCCGCCTGCGCGCGCTCCCTGGCGACGTCGAGCCTGCCGTACAGCCACGACACAGTGCGCTGTTCGCTGTCAAGGGCTTCCGCGAGACCATCTTGACGATTAGTCATTCGGTGGTATACTCCTAACCGGAGGGCTGTGGAGCTCATGCGTTAATGGAGCATTCGAGCTTAACTCCGTACGCGCCCGCGCGCAACGTCAACGGGCCTGCACGCCGCCGTCAGACGGGGTCGCGCTGGATCGGGCAGGTCATGCAGTGGGCGCCGCCGCGGCCCTTACCCAGCTCGAACCCCTCGATCTCGATCACCTCGACGCCGTGCTCACGCAACTGCCGGTTGGTGAACTGGTTCTTGTGATAGCCCACCACGACCCCGGGCTCCAGCGCGAAGAAGTTGTTGCCCGAATCCCACTGCTCGCGGGCCTGCTGGTACTCGTCGCCGCCGGTGGCGATCAGCTCCAGCCGGGCGATCCCCAGCGCCTCCTGCACCGCCCCCACGAAGCTCGCCTCGGTACGCACGTCCAGTGTGCCCGGCTTGTCTGCCGGGCGCAGCGAGTAGGTGGCGGCGGTCTCCAGGAAGGGCGGGTAGACCGCGGCCTTGTCCACGTCCAGGAACGTGAAGACAGTGTCCAGGTGCATGTAGGAGCGACGCCTGGGCACCTCCACGGCGATCACCCGCTCGACCGCGCCCCCGGCGAACAGCGACAACGCCACATGCTCCACCGTGCGGGCGTTGGTGCGCTCGCTCAAGCCGATCACCACTGTCCTGTTGCCGATGGGCATCATGTCGCCGCCCTCCATCGCGGCAGTGCCGTAGTCCTCCTCGTCGAAACGGCTGTCATCTCCTTCGTACGGGTACCAGAAAGCGAAGTCCCCGCCCGCGAACATCGGGTGAAAGTGGTAGATCGTGCTCTGGTTCATGGTCTCCAGCCGCCGCGCGTGGAAGAACATCGGGTTGAGCGACACCCCTCCGTACAGCCAGGCGGCCGGGTCACGCTGGTAGAGGGAGTTCGGCAGCGGCGGCAGCACGAACTGGCCGGCCCGCGCCGAGGCGGCCACCAGCGAGCGCGACTCCAGGCCCTCGATCCCGTACTCCTGCTTGGTCAGCCCGCCGATGAGATGCGCGGCCAGCTTCTGACCACTCCAGCCCGCCAGCGTCTCCCGTACCCCGTCCACCAGGGCCGGGCCGAGGGTCAGGTGGGTGACCGCCTCCTCGACGGCATGCTGCTTGGCCTCGAACCCGGCATCCAGCGCCTGCGCGAGCAACTCCTGGTGGTAGAAGACCTCGACGCCCCGCTCGCGCAGCAGGGCGGCGAACTCGTCGTGCTCGCGTTCGGCGTGCTCGACCCAGAGGATGTCGTCGAACAGCAGCTGCTCGCGGTTGCCGGGGGTCAGCCGTCGCAGGCTCAACTCCGGCCGGTGCAGGATGACCTTCCGCAACCTGCCGACCTCCGAATGCACCCCGTACATGATCATCCCCTCAGATGACGACGTGGCCGGTCAGCAGGCCGGCCACGTCCAGCACGCCCGCGGCCACGGTGACGCGCCCGCCGCGCCCGCGCCGCGCCATGGCCGTCAGCATCGTCAGCGGGAGCTTGTGCGGTTGTCATGACCAAACAGGTCATTCCGCCCCGAAGCCGCCCGAAACCGCGCCCTCGTGATCCTTTGCCGAAGGTAGTGTCAGCAGGGCCGTCGCAGCCGGATTCGCGCCGACCCTGCGGCACCGCACCGGGCGGGCGCGCCTCGGGACCATGGCCAACGGCGAGCCCCCAGAGCGAGGGTGCTAGCTTGTCCGACCATGTCTGACTATCTGCGGGACCTGTTCTCCCTCGACGGCAGGCGTGCCCTCGTGACCGGCGGCAGCTCCGGCATCGGCTACGCCATCGCCGAGGCCATCGGCCGGGCCGGGGCCGAGATCGTGGTGGTGGCCCGCAGGGAGAGCGAGCTCGACAAGGCCGTCACCCGGCTGCGCGAGCACGGCGTCACCGCCTCCTGGATCAGCGCCGACCTCGCCGACCGCGACGACGTCCAGCGCGTGTGCGCCACGGCCGGCGACATCGACATCCTCGTCAACGACGCCGGCAACAACATCCGCAAGCCCATGGCCGAGCTCACCGTCGATGACTACGAGCTCACCATCGCCGTCAACCTCACCGCCCCCTACCTCCTCGGCCAGCACTTCGGGCCGGAGATGGCCGCCCGCGGCTGGGGCCGCATCATCAACCTCGGCTCCCAGCAGTCCATCAGCGCCTTCGGAGACAGCGGCGCGTACGGCGCCGCCAAAGCCGCCATCGCGGGCCTGACCCGCTCCCAGGCCGAGGCCTGGTCGGTCAGCGGCGTGTGCGTGAACACGATCATCCCCGGCTTCGTGCTGACGCCGCTCACCGAGCCGGCCCAGGCCATCCCGGGCCGCGTCGAGGCGCTCGCCGCCCGCCACATGGTGGGCCGCAACGGCGTGCCCGAGGACTTCGAGGGCGCCGCGGTGTTCCTGGCCAGTGACGCCTCCGCCTTTGTCACCGGCCAGGTGCTCTTCGTGGACGGCGGCTTCTCCGTGCACTGACGGTCAGCCGACCGAACCGGGCGCCTTTACTTTGTAGATTACTTACGCCGGATCTCCCTCACACCCGCCCCCTCGTGCCAGGCGGTCATGACGAGCTCGTCGCCGTCGACCCGCGTCCACACCACCTCGGTCAACTCGATCCGGAACAGGTGCGACTCCGGGCTGGTCAGCACCACCTCATCGGCGACCTCCACGGCCCGACCGGCCAGCTTCACGTCGCCCTCCCACGACGACGGATCGACCGCATCGGGCTCGGGGGAGGCGACGTGGATCGCCATGCGCGGATCCCGCCGCAGGTCGTGAACCTTGACCGCGCCGGGCATCGACCCCGTCCACAGCTCGCCGTCCCTGAACGTGGTCTCGATGCCGCTGACCCGGGGCGAGCCGCCCTTGCGCAAGGTGGCCAGCACCCTGTGCTTGCACGTGTCCATCACGCGCCGCGCCGCCCCGGCCAGCTCCGGCGCCTGCCGTTCGAACTCCTGCCATGAAGCCATGGCGTACATCCTGGCCGCCCCCACCGACAAAATCGCGCGGAGTGGTGGGCGTGCTCAGCACCACCCTCGAGAAGGGCGCCGACCCGCGCGTCACCGTCCACCGCGACCTCGGCCGACTTCTCCACGCTCTGGCCGAGCGCGGCAGTACTTTGACGGCGGCCAGGTTTCCGCGCCTTCCTGCGCGGACCTGATCGACGAGATCACCATCACCACCGTCCCCGTCCTGCTGGGTACGGGGGTGCCCCTGTTCGGGCCGCTCGGCCACGTCTGGACCAAGGTGTTCGACGCGGGCGCCGTCCAGTTCACCTGCAAGGTGACTCAGGCGCGGCGGCGGGCGCGGTAGGCGCTGGCCTTGGCGCGGTTCTGGCAGGACAGGCCGCAGAACCTGCGCGAGGCGTTCCTGGTGACGTCCATGAAGACCAGTTCGCACCCGTCCGCCTCGCAGCTGCGCAGCCGCCGCCCCTGGCCGACGCCGATCACCATGGCCAGGGCGGTGGCGGCGTCGGCCGCCCAGGCGTCCACCAGGTCCGCCCCGGGCGCGTGGAAGGCCAGGACGGGCGGGTCGCCGTGCAGGTTGGGCACGGCCGCGTGGCGTACCAGGGCCTCGTTCAGCGTGGCGACGTCGCCGGTGAACGCCGGGCGCAGCTCGGCGGCCACGCCGGCGAGCCGGTCGGCGTCCGCGCCGGTCAGCGCGCGGCCGAGGGTCCAGCCCTGGCGGGTCAACGCCTCCTCCAGCGCCGCCCGCCGGTCGGCCGGCGGGTCCACGGGACGGCCGTGGGCCCGGGCGACGGACAGCTCGTTGACCAGCAGGACGGCCAGCTCCGCCCACCTGCCGACATAACTGTCTATTTGCGATTGACCAGTGATGCGCCAAGCCTCTATCGTCACTGGCATAGTTTAACTAGACAGTGAGGGATTGCCATGAGTGCATCGTCCAGGCTCGCCCGCCGCATGTGGCACCAGCTCGAGCCGATCCACGCTGTGCTGTACTTCTCGCCGCAGGCGTTCGAGGAGGCGGCCGCGCTCGGCTACGACGTGGAATCCCGCTGGCCGAGCTACTTCGCCTACCGCACGGCCCCGCTCGGGCGCGCGGGCAGCCGGCTGGCCACGGCCGCGTACTACAGCTTCAGCCCGCGCACGATCGGCGAGCACGTGCCCGCCGTCTGGGAGGTCGCCTCCCCCGAGCGGGTGCTCGACGCGCGGCTGACCGCGGTCGACAGGACCTACCGCCACCTGCTGGGCGACAAGGTGACCGGGCCGGACGTGGCGGAGGCGGCGGAGCTTGCCAGGCGGGCCGCGGAGAGCGTGACGGTGGCCGGGCGCCCGCTCGCGGCGGCCAACCTGGACCTGCCCTGGCCCGCCGAGCCGCACCTGGTGC
>NZ_JBFAMX010000641.1:0-5743 GCF_040659615.1 Nonomuraea sp. NPDC049784 | reverse complement strand
CGGCGGACCAGACGGCGGGGGCGCCGATCTGCGCCGTCGTCTCGGTCAGGTCCGCCCGCGCCTTGCCGTCGAGCCACACCTTGTCGACGCCGGCGGTGAAGGGGGCCTCCGCAGCGTGTCCGGCCCCGCCGGTGAGGGCCGACCAGAAGGCGCCGGCCTTCGACCGGCGGGTACGGACCGCCGCACCGTGGACGGCGGGAAGCCTCATCGTGGTCTCGGTGCCCGGCAGCCCGGCGCCGGTCGTGGGGGCGGCCGTGGCCTTGGCCTGGGTGAGGATCAGCGGGAGTTCGGAGGCGTGCCCGTCGTCGTAGCCTTCGGATATCAACTGGGTCACATCGAAGAGCTGCTTGTCGAGCCGGCCGGCCGCGACGTAGGCGAGGGCCTCCTCGGGGTACACGTAGGTGTCCCGGCCCTCGGTGGTGACGCGCACCGAGCCCGTCGCGCCGGGCGCTCGCGTGACTTTCACCTCGGGAGCCGCTCCGGCGGTCCCGGGAGTCACCGTCACCTTGTCACCGGTGATCAAGGTGACCGTCGCCGGTGCGCTCCGCGCGCTGACGGCCCCGGAGGTCGGCGGCGTCGCGGACGTTCGGGCAGGCCCAGCCGCGGCGTGGGCCGCTCCGGGGGTCAGCAGAGCCGCGGCAAGGGCGACGCCGACACAGGTCGCAGATCTTCGGGGGAACCGCACAGTACCTCCCTGAGCGCGCGCTGATCGGACCAAGATGATCAGCATCGGCGTGGAGTGTACATAGCCGTAAATGTCTTTTTGTTTCCTGCTAATTTCCTCCGAGGTAAACTCACTCCGCCAGGACTGCCATTCGGGATCACCGCGCCCCGCCGTGGTCGGCGTGGCCACCGCTGCTAGTGTCCTGAGTCAGTAATTCGTCTATGGTTCTTGGCTATGGGACGTCCGGGACCGAAGGTCGAGCCGCTGCATCTGACCGATGGTGAGCGGGCTGAGCTTGAGCGGTGGGTACGGCGACGCAAGGGCGCCCAGGACATGGCGTTACGGGCCCGGCTGATCCTGGCGTGTGATGCGATCGGCGAGGACGACTTGCCCGTGTCCACCAAGGTGGTGGCGGAGGAGGTCGGGGTATCGCGCGAGACGGTCTCGAAGTGGCGTCGGCGCTTCCTGGCTGACCGGCTGGCGGGCTTGGCCGACGAGCCGCGTCCGGGCCGGCCCCGGACGGTGAGCGATGAGCAGGTGGCGGAGCTGATCGCGCGCACCTTGGAGACCAAGCCCGCCAACGCCACGCACTGGTCGACGCGGTCCATGGCCAAACAGGTGGGCCTGTCGCAGTCGACGGTGTCACGCGTCTGGCGAGCCTTTGGCCTGCAGCCGCATCGCTCGGAGACGTTCAAGCTGTCAGCCGATCCGTTTTTCGTGGAGAAGGTGCATGACGTGGTCGGTCTGTATCTGGATCCGCCGGAGCGGGCGCTGGTCTTATGCGTCGATGAGAAGTCGCAGATCCAGGCGCTGGATCGCTCGCAGCCAGTGCTGCCGATGATGCCCGGTGTGCCCGAGCGGGCCACCCATGACTATGTCCGGGCCGGCACCACCACGTTGTTCGCGGCTCTGGACGTGATCTCGGGCAAGGTGATCGGCGCTCTGCATCGCAGACATCGCGCGGTGGAGTTCAAGAAATTCCTGATCAAGGTGGACAAGGAGGTCCCGGCCGAGCTTGATGTCCATTTGATCTGCGACAACTACGCCACGCACAAGACGCCCGCGATCAAACGCTGGTTGCTGGCGCACCCGCGCTTCCACCTGCACTTCACCCCGACCGGCTCATCCTGGCTGAACCTGGTGGAACGCTGGTTCGCCGAATTGACGACCAAGCAGCTACGACGCGGCGTCCACAAGACGGTCCAAGCGCTGGAGAAGGACATCCGCGCCTGGATCGCGTCCTGGAATGACGACCCCAAGCCTTTCGTCTGGACCAAGACCGCCGAAGAGATCCTCGACGCCCTCGCCTCATATTGTCGGCGAATTACTGACTCAGGACACTAGGAGTGTCCTGAAGATCTTGGTGGGTGGCAGTGAGAATCCACGTGTTGCTGAGGTAGCCGAGTCCCAGGTTGACCAGGCGGCGGAGGTTGAGAGCGGCGGCGCGGTGGTGGAGCCAGTGGTCGTTGGCTTGGGCGCCGCGGTACCGAGGTGAAGGCCGCCTCGAACGCCGGGACGCGGCCCATCACCTCCAGCAGCAGTTCGGGCAGGTCTACCCGGGGCAGCATGGCGGCCACTCGCTTGCGCAGGTCCACCAGCGACGGCGGCTCGGGCATGGCCTTCAGCCTGGCCACGTGCAGCCGCCCCTCCTCATCGACGGTGACGTCGACGCCGTCGGTGCCGAGCCGGGCGGCCACATCCCGCAACGCCAAGTGCAGCACCAGCGCGTGCTCGGCCAGCAGCGTCTCCGGATGCTCCGGCAGCTGCAGGTCCGTCAGCGCCGGCCCCTTGGCCGCCGCCCAGTCCGCGCCGTCCAGCAGTTGGCCGCGCGGGTCTCGCCAGCGGGCCGAGGCCTCAGCGTAGACGTCGCGCCGCTTGAGGTGGCGGTGGAACTGGGTCAGCACGCACATGGTGTAGGCGTTCTTGTCCACCGTGCTGCCGTGCGATCCGGCCCGGAACACCAGGCGCTTCCATGACCCGCTCACCAGCACAACGTCGATGTCGTCCTCGGTCACCTTCTTCTTGCGGCCATCCAGCAGGCGCGGCAGCGTCTTCATCGCCGCCAGCACCCGCTGCGCTTCGGCGTTCGCGCCGAACTCGATCACCGTGGTCAGCGTCTTGAGGAACCCCGATACGGTGGCGATCCGCTCGGCCAGCAGGGCGCGCATGTGCCCGTCGGCGTCGGCGTCCGGCGGCGGCACCATGCCGGTCACCGCAGCCACCGCCTCCTTCAGTTCCCGGCGCGGGACGATCGCGTCGATGGCCTCCCACACCTGTTCCAGCCGCAGTTCCTCGCCGTACTCGGTGACCTCCAGCAGTGTCTCCACCGCGACGGCGAGCGTGGCCGAATGCCGGGCGAGCTTGGGGTGCTGGCGGGCGCGCTCCTTGTCGGTGGCGGTCTCGGCCTTGCCGATCAGCTCGGTGGTCATCAGCAGATCGAGCAGGTCCAGGCAGTCGTCGACCGACTTGCCCTCCAGGTAGATGACCGTGGCCAGCAACGTGGCCAGCTGACGCGAGGGGCCGTGCCGGCGCAGCGTGGTCGCCGTGGCGGTCATCCCGTACCGGGCCAGATCCACCATCCGCCGGTGCGGCACTCCCGGCGGCAGCTCCATCGCGCCCAGGCCGACGCTGAGAATCTCGCCGGCGCGCTCCAGCGCCTTTTCCATGTTCCGGCCTGAGGGCACCGACGGGCCCTTGCGCCAGCGCTCCAGATCCGACGATCGCGCCCCCTCCGGCACCTCCAGCAGCCGGGCCAAGATCGCCCGCTGCCGCGGCGACAAGATCCCGTACAGCGTGTCATGCAGCCGCTCGGTCACCTCATCACGCACCCGCGCGATCAGCCGGGTCAGCGTGGTCACCCCCGGCAGCAACACCTTGTTGGTGCGCGGCCAGCTCACCCCGTCGACGAAGATGCTCTTCTTGCCGTCCCCGGTGTTCCACGCCCGCGCATCCACCCACGCGGTGAACTCCGCCTCCACCGCCGAGAACTCCCGCAGCCCGTACGCCTTCTTGATCTCGTCCTGATGGTCGAACTGCGTCTGGCGCCGCTCGTTGTACTGCTTGATCTGCGAAACGTCCGCCACGCCGAGCTGATCGGCCAGGTAGTCGATCACCTCGGCCGGGACCTCCAGCGGGTCCGGCAGGAACCGGCCCACGAACCGGGCCGTGGTCAGTTGCAGGGCGAACCCGAGCCGGTGCTGATCGCCACGGCGGCGCCCGATCAGCTTCCGGTCCGCGTCGTCGAGGAAGAACATCTTCTCCAGCTCGGCCCGCGTCGGTGCCTCTATGTAGCGGCCGTAGGCGGCCGCTACATCATCGCTCAAGAACTCAACCGGCATGGGCCCAGAAAGTAGAACTCATCCACCAACGCGGACCAGGCGCAAGATCAAATCGTGATCCGCAAACAGCTCAGGCGAGCCCCTGAACTGCATGATTCCGCAGGTCAAGCGCGCCGGAACGGTCATCCACACTTACCCGAGTCCTGAGGGCCGTCTAACGCGACTTTTCGTTCGTATGCTGCTCAACCCCCGTAGCCCACAAATCGGCGAACCATGTGAAGGCGACTTGCCGCGCCATCGCTGCTGTTACTGGCAGGGATGGCCGGGGTCGAGGAAAGTGTCAGCGTTCGTGCCACCGTCGGGCTGACTGGAGCGCGTGGGCCTGGCCGAGGGTGGGGTGTTGCTCCAGATAGCCCAGCAGGCCTGCGCGGTCGAGGGTGCGCCGCAGTGGGAGAGGCCGGCCAGGACGATGCGTCCCTTGGTCGGTGTCGGGCCAGGTGATGTGGCCACCGATCGTCAGCACCGTGCAGGAGGGACGTACGCCCACCCTCATGCGCTATCGTAATTGCGAAGAATCGTAATTGCTCAATTGATACCTGACGTGAGTGTGTCGGCGCCGATGGAAGCAGGGGTGACGTGAGCACGGCATTTGCCGCGGCCGTACGGGAGCGGGCGCAGGTGGCCTGGCAGGCTTTGCGGGCTGCCCGCCGGGACGGGGATGCCCATGCGGTCTTGGTGGCCGAGGGCGAATGGGAGGACGTGCGGCGGCTTGCCGCTGCTCACGCGGTGAGCATCGAGGGGACTATCGAGGCGGCGGTGCCTGAGGCCGGCGGCGCGGGTCCGGCGGGGGAGGATGTGGCGTGATGTCGGTGCCGCTGTATGAGGCGAAGGCCGAGCTGTTCCGCCTGCTGGGCCATCCGGTGCGGATCCGGGTGCTGGAGCTGCTGCAGGATGGGCCGATGTCGGTGCGGGAGCTGTTGGCCGCGATCGAGGTGGAGCCGACCGGGCTGTCACAGCATCTGGCGGTGCTGCGCCGCTCGAGCATGGTGACCGCGCAGCGCGAAGGTGCCACCGTGGTGTACGCGCTGGCTGGTGGCCGGGTGGCCGGCCTGCTGCGGGCCGCGCGCGAGCTGCTGAGCGAGAAGCTGGCGGGACAAAGCGAGCTGCTTAGCGAGCTGCTGCAGGATGAGCCCGGGAGCCGCATCGCGTGAACACGTTCGTCTCGGCGGGCTGGGCCCGCCTGCGCGCACCGCTGCTCGGCCGCGCCGACCTGGCAGCCATCGGCCACCGCCCGCACCGGGATCTGCCGGCCGGGCTGATGGTCTGGCTGCGGCAGCCACCGAATCACCCCCGACCCGGGTGATCTTCTGCTGATCGTCTGGGTCTTGGCTGGTGAGCGGTGGAGAGGCAACGATGGGGTTGTGGCGGAAGATCGTGCAGGCGGGCCGGGTGGCCGAGCCCGCGCCCGTCCGCGAAGAGGGTGAGCCGTCGGCGAAGGCGGCGGAGCTTGGCGGATCGGTGCAGATCAGGCATGTGGACGCGGGGTCGTGCAACGGGTGCGAGGTGGAGATCGCCTCGGCGTTCGGCCCGGTGTATGACGCCGAGAGGTACGGCGCGCGGCTGGTGGCTTCGCCGCGGCATGCGGACGCCCTGCTGGTGACTGGGCCGGTGACCCGCAACATGGAGGCGGCGCTGCGCCGTACCCATGACGCGGTTCCCGAGCCCCGGCTGAGACGGGTCTGGCCAGGATGCGTGATGAGACGGATGTCGCGTTCGCGGTCGAGAACATGTTCCCGCTCAG
>NZ_JBFAMX010000640.1:0-5749 GCF_040659615.1 Nonomuraea sp. NPDC049784 | reverse complement strand
GCCTGGCCGGCCACCGGGCCTTCCAGGCCGAGAACGTGGCCGCGCTCGCCTACCAGCACCAGCACGTGTCACCCCCGCTGGAGGACATCGACGAGCCGCTGCGCCCGCTGGTCGAACACGGTCTGGCCAAGGACCCGGCGGGGCGCCCCGAGTCGGCGGAGGCGTTCCTGACCGAGCTGGAGGACGTCGCCCTCGCCGCGTACGGGGAGGAATGGGATCAGCGCGGACGGGCCGGGCTCGGCGTCCTGGCCGTGCCGCTGGCCGCGCTGCTGCCGAGGGCGCAAACGGTTGCCGCGGAGAGCACCACCAGCGTGTTCAAGACGACGCTGGGGCCGGCGGGCAAGTTCGCGGTGACGGGCGGGCTGGTGCTGGCGACCGCGGCCGCGGTGACGTCGGCGTTCGTGATCTGGGCCGACTCCCCGGAGCCGGGGCCGGGCGTCGCGCTGCCGCCCGCCACGCCCTCCGCGGCGCGCACCCAGGTGCCCGCCTCGCCCACGTCGGCCGCGCCTACCTCTGCTCCGCCCACGTCGGCGGAGCCCACCCCGAGCGAGTCCATCACGGATACGCCGCCCGTCACGTACGCCGGTGAGCCGAGTGCGATCCCGACCGTTCCACCCGTGGTCCGACCGACTGGGAGGGGACCCCGCACCGAGCCCCCCGCGCCCACCCGTGAGCCGACCAACCGTCCGACGACCCGGCAGCCGACGCGCTCCAGCCAGCCGAGCACACGGCCGCCCACCAGCGAGCCCCCGGCTACCCGGCCACCGACGACCAGGCCGCCGGACACCGAACCGCCGACCACCCGCCCACCGGTCACCCAGCCGCCGACGACGAGGGCGCCTGATCCCGGCACGCCGCCTCCTACCAGGAAGAGGGAGCCGCTCATCTCCGTCTCCGTCAAGGTTTCGGTCAACGTGCCGATCCTCAGCGGCGAGGGCGACGGGCTGCTGGACGCCGACGTTGGCCTAGGCCTCGGATCGAGCCTTTTGGGGCTGGTGGTCGTACCCGGTTCGGTGCTGGTCGGACGGCAGATGGTGGTGCGAAGGGTACGGCGCCGGCGTGATACCGAAAAGTCGTAAGTTGTGTGCCGGGCGGCATGATCCTCTACTATCAGCTGTCGGATAGAGGGCGTCCCCCGGCCTGAATAAATGCTGACCGGAACCTGCCCTGCGGCTCGGGGTAAGGAGAAGTGTGGCGGTTGTGTCCCGTGCCGACCGACTACGCGGTCCAGTCCGCGCTCTCTCTGTGGCGACGCTCGGCGCGGCGCTCCTGATGGCGGGGGCTCCGGCGCAGGCCGAGCCCAAGCCCACGGTGAAGCAGCTCAAGAAGGAACTCTCCGCGCTCCAGAAGGAGTCGGACAAGCTCATCACCGAGTACTACAACAGCAGGATTGCCCAGCAAAAAGCTGACAAATCCGAAAAAGCGGCACGCGAGAAGCTGGCCACCGCCCAGGCCGTCTACGAACGCGAGTCCGCCGAGCTCAGAGCCATGGCCGTCAGCCAGTACATCGGCGGCGAACCCGGCCAGATCGGCCTCCTCGTCGGCAACCAGGACCCGACGTCCTTGCTCGGCCGCATGGCGCTCAACCAGCACCTCGTCGCGCTCCAGGACGCGCGGCTGCGCGGCTACGCCCAGGTCAGGAACGCCCACCAACAGGCCAAGGACGAGGCCGACGCCCGCGCCAAGGAGCTCACCCGGACGGTCGGCGACCTGGAGCAGCGTAAGAAGAAGGCCGAGAAGCAGATCGAGCGGATCAAGGACAAGATCGATCAGCTGTATTCGGCGCCGGGGGTGCGGCGGCCGGACGGCACGTGGGTGCCGCAGCTGCCCGGCGGGTCCGAGAACATCACGCCCAGGATGCGGCTGGTCAAGCAGCTCATCCAGGAGCGCTTCGACCCGCCGAACGGGATCGGGTGTTACCGGGCGATCCAGGACGGAGGCGAACATCCGCTGGGACGGGCCTGCGACTTCATGCTGAGCCGGGGCGGCGCGATGCCGTCCGCGGCGGAGGTCGAGCGCGGCAACCAGATCGCCGACTGGGCGATCAAGAACGCCAAGCGGTTCGGGATCATGTACATCATCTACCGGCAGCGGATCTGGCACGTCAGGACGGGCACCTGGCGCACCATGTCGGACCGGGGTGGCACGACGGCCAACCACTACGACCATCCGCACATCTCGGTCTACTAGCCCCAAGGCCGTTCCGTTGGTGATTTTGGGTCGTGGTCCAGGAGGCTCGCCGGGATGACCAGGCGCGAACCGGCCCGCCGCCACGACCGCGGTCCTGCCCGTCCACGGCGGCTACCGGTTACTGCGCACTCAGGGCATGTCCTCATGGCTGTCCCAGCCGGAGACGAACCAGCGGGTTTCGCCGGTGGCGGGGTCGTACGACCGCCGTCTGATCGTGCCGATGTTGCCGCCGTAGACGTGGATCCCGACAGTAGGTTCGCTGCCGACGGCTGCGACGGCATGGACATCGTCGTCGGTGGTGCAGCAGACGGTCACCTGCCCCGGCCCCCACCGTGTTTCGCCGGCCGGCGTCAGTGGCGCGCTCGCGGTGGACGCTGTCGGCTTGAGGTACCGGATCTCGAGTTCGACTCCCGCGTAGATGCCGACGACGCCCCACGTCTCGTGCGAATGCACGCTGGTCCGCTGACCCACGTCCCAGACCACGGACGCCATCGACCAGCTGTCGTCGGGAGCGATGTAGAGCGGATACGTCACGTGACGCACGGACGATGCTCGCGTGACCTCCGGCGGAAGCCGGTAACCGCCGGCCAGTAGAGCGGACAGCCGCTCGCCAACCCGCGCTGTGATCTCGTGTTCGTCGTCGGTGCTGCTCACCACGAGTCCCACGTCGTCGATGAACGTCTGCAGGCGATCAGGCTCCATGGTGCTCTCCTCCGCGCAGTGCCTTCAGCGCGGCGCTCCAGGCGATGACCTGGTCCAGCAGGTTGATCATGATGGAGCACCCGGCAAGATCCGGTACTTGAGGTGGGTGACGCCGGGCGCCTCGACGGCCCGGACCTGCTCGAGTCGCACATCCGCGTCCCCGAGGTTGTCGAGGAGGCGAGAACCGCCACCGAGCAACACCGGAACGACGTGCAGCTCGAGCTCGTCCAGCAGTCCCGCTGCCAGGTACTGCCGAGCGACGTGGCCGCCGCCCCACAGCATGACGTCCTTGCCGCCGGCGGCCTTCTTCGCCTGCTCGAGTGCGGACTCGATTCCGTCGGTGACGAAGTGGTACGTGGTCCCTCCCTCCATCTCCACCGGATCACGGGCGTGATGGGTGAGGACGAACACGTGGTAGTGGTAGGGCGGGTTGTCACCCCACCAGCCCGTCCACTGCTCGTCGCCCCAGGCGCCACCGCCGATGGGGCCGAACATGTTCCTGCCCATCACCCCGGCGCCGATGTTCTCGATCGACTCCTCGAATACCGGTGTGCTCGCGTTCACCTCGCCGCCTGCTCGCCGTGGGCTCGGCGAAAGGCGGCCAGCGGAGCTACCCAGTCGTGGAGCCGCTCGCCACCCTCGCCGAGCGGGTTCTCCTCGCTCTGGTTCGGGCCGGCGACGAAACCGTCCAGCGAGATCGAGATGTGACACCTGAGCTTGCTCATCGTGCCTCCTCAGTCGGTTCGGCGCCGCCGTCCGGCGCCCTCACCAGAGAGCATGGATGGATAGATAGATGACGTCTAATGCCAACTCTCCGAAGTTCTCATTGATATCTTTGATCGATGCTGAACCTGGTCCATCTCAAGGTTCTGGCCGCGGTGGCGCGACATGGGTCCGTGACCGAGGCAGCGAGGGAGCTGCACTACTCGCAGCCGTCGGTGAGTCATCACCTGTCTCGCTTGGAAGCGGCCACCGGTGTCAAGCTCGTCCAACGGGTGGGTCGTGGGATCCGACTGACCCCGGAAGGGCAACTGCTGGCCAACCGGGCCACCGAGATCGTGGGAAGGGTCGACGCGGCAACCCACGAGCTGGCAGCGCAGGTCGGTTTGCGGGCGGGGCGGGTTCGCCTGGCCGCCAACGCGTCGACGATGAGCACGCTCGTGCCCAAGGCGGCCGTCACGTTGGCCCAGGCGCACCCAGGACTCGAGCTGAGCCTGGTCGAACGTCACCCGGTCGAAGCGCTACAGATGCTGCGAGGCGGCCAGATCGACGTCGCACTCATCTTCCGGTACGCCGACGCCCCGGTCGAGGAAGAGGGATTTCGCCTCCTCCACATCGGAGACGACCCGATCTACCTCATAAGCCGGCGACCCGACGACAGCGTCGCGAACCATCGCCACTCCGCATGGATCGGCGGCTGCGAACGGTGCCAGGACGAGCTGATCGCGCTGTGCCGGCAAGAAGGCTTCACTCCACGCATCGCATCACTCAGCGACGACATGGTCGTCGTGCAAGCCCTCGTCGCCGCCGGCAAAGGCGTCACCACCCTGCCCGGACTCGCGTTACAAGCCCACCGCCGACCCGACATCCACACCACCGAACTCACCAGCCATACCCGCAGGCTCTACGCCGTCACCTACGGCGATCCACCCGACCCGCCCGCCACCATCGCGCTGATCCAAGCCATCCAAGACTCCGCCCGGCAGGTGGTCAGTCAGGCGAGCCTCCTCGACCACAGCCCAAATCACTGACTGAACGGCCTTGCCATCAGCCCCGGGCGGGTCAGTCCTTCGCCAGGGCGGCCAGCAGGCGGTCCTCCGTGACCTCCGGGCCGGTGAGCTGCTCGGTGATCGCCCCGTCCCGCAGCACGACCACGCTGTCGCAGTTCTCCACCAGCTCGCCCACGTCCGACGAGATCAGCAGGATCGCCAGCCCGTCCACCGCCAGCTCGTCCAGCAGCGCCTGCATCTCCAGCTTGGTGACCACGTCCACTCCGCGGGTCGGCTCGTCGAGCAGCAGCACCTTCGGGTGCATGGCCAGCCACCGCGCCAGCAGCACCTTCTGCTGGTTGCCGCCGGACAGCTCCCCGGCGGGCTGCCGGGGGGAGACGGCCTTGATGCCGAGCCGCTTCATGAACGTCGCCACGATGTTGTCCACCTGCGCGTCCGACACGATCCCCGCCCGCGACAGCCGGGGTAAGGCCGCCAGCGCGATGTTGTCGCGCACCGACAGCGTGGGCACGATGCCCTCGGTCTTCCTGTTCTCCGGCACCAGGCCGACCCCGGCGCGGATGGCGCTCCTGATCGACCACTTGCGGGAACGTGCCCCCGCCACCGTCACCTGGCCCGAGTCCACCGGCAGCACGCCCGCGATGGCCCGCGCCGTCTCGCTGCGCCCCGCGCCGAGCAGCCCGCCGAGGCCGATCACCTCGCCCGCCCGCATGGCGAGCGACACCCCGTCCAGCACGTGATGGCGGGTCAGGCCCTTGGCCTCCAGCACGGGCAGGTCGGCGGGCTCGGCCGGCTCGCCGGCCTGCGGGGCGGGCTCCACCGGATGGAACGGCCGCCCCAGCATGAGCGAGACCAGCCGTAAGCGGTCGAGTCCGGCCAGCGGGCCCGTGTGCACGACCCGCCCCTCGCGCAGCACCGTGACCCGGTCGCAGATCCCGTACAGCTCCTCCAGCCGGTGCGTGACGTAGACGACCGAGCGGCCCTCCTCGCGCAGCCGCCGCACCGCCCCGAACAGGGTCTCCAGCTCGGCGTGCTCCAGCGCCGACGTGGGCTCGTCCATGATGACCACGCGGGCGTCGGCGGAGGCGGCCCTGGCCAGCGCGACCAGCTGGCGCGCGCCCTCGCCG
>NZ_JBFAMX010000639.1:0-5762 GCF_040659615.1 Nonomuraea sp. NPDC049784 | reverse complement strand
CGCGGGCGGGGCGCTGCTCACTCCGGCCACGCTCGCGTTGATCTACCGCGGGTTCGAGGAGGGGGCCGCGCGCAACCGGGCGCTGGGCGCCTGGGGCATGGCGGGAAGCGCGGGACTGGCCGCCGGATCCCTGCTGGGCGGCGTGCTGACCAACTACCTGGGCTGGGAGTGGGTGTTCTTCGTGAACGTCCCGCTGGCCATCGGTGCCGCCGCGGCGGCGCCCCGCCTGCTTCGCTCCGACCCCGGAGACACGCCCAGGCCGGGCGGGTTCGACGTGCCGGGGGCGCTGCTGGCCACGGCGGGTTCGACGCTGCTCGTGTTCGGCCTGGCGAGCGGGCCGGAGGCGGGATGGGGATCGGTACGCGGCGCCGGTGCGCTGGTCGCCGGTGTCGCGCTGCTGGGGTTGCTGCTGCTGGTCGAGTCGCGTACCCGGGATCCGCTGATCCCGCTGCGGCTGCTCGGCCGGCGAAGTCTGGCCACGACGATGGTCGTGATCGCCATCTTCCAGGGCACGCTGGGCGGCGGCTACTACGTGATCACCTCGTACCTGCAGCCGGTCCTCGGCTACAGCGCCCTGGCGGCGGGGCTGACGTTCCTGCCGCTCACCCTCGTCTGCATGGCCACCGCGCTGAAAGTCACGCCGGTGCTGCTCGGCAGATGGGGAGTCCGTACGAGTCTCAGCATCGGGATGATCGGCGCCGGAGCCGGGATTGGCGTGCTCACCGCCGGAACGCCCATCGACGGCGGGTTCTGGACCCTGCTGCCCGGCAGCGTCATCTGGGGATTCTTCGGCGGCGTGGCCTTCGTCTCGCTGTTCGCCTCGGCCGGTGCCGGGGTGGCGCCGGAGCAGCAGGGCGTGGCGTCCGGACTGGCCAGCACGGCGAAGGAGGTCGGCGGCGCGATGGGTCTGGCGATCTTCGTCGCCGTCGCCACCGCGGGCCAGGCCACCGGCACGGCCTCCGCGGTGCTCGGCGGGCTGCATGCGGCCGGTTGGGCGGCCGCGGCCGTCACCGCCGTGGGCGGCCTCATCGCCCTCGTACTCAAACCAACCAAGGAAGGAACCGTCTCATGATCAACGACCTCATCGGCAAGTACCTCGACATCTGGAACGAGCGGGACGCCGCCGTCCGTGACATCCTCATCAAGGCCGTGCTGACCGACGACTCGGTCTACTCCGACCCCGACTACGCCGGGCTGCGGGGTCACACCGAGCTGTCCGAAGCGATCGGCCGGGCTCAGGAGAACTTCGGCGACCTGGTGTTCAGCCTGGGCACGCTGATCGGCGCCCACCACGACACGGCGCTGTTCACCTGGAGGCTGGGTGCGCCGGGCTCGGACACGCCCGTGGCCACCGGCTACGACGTCGTGGAGTTCGAGGGCGACCATATCCGGCGCATGGTCGGATTCTTCGACTAGACCCCAGGTCCAGCCTGTCAGGCTAGATTGACAGCACCACCGGTGTCAGTCTAGCTTGACAGACATGAACTCCAATGACAGGACGACAAGGCGGCTGCTCCTGTGCGGGGTGGCCGCCGGACCGCTGTTCGTCGCCGCCTTCCTCATCCAGGGCGCCGTCCGCCCCCATTACGACCCCCTGCGGCACCCGGTCAGCTCACTCGCGCTCGGCGAGTCCGGCTGGGTGCAGGCGGTCAACTTCGTCGTGGCCGGCCTCCTGACGGTCGCCCTCGCTGCCGGGCTGCGGCGGGCGCTCAAAGCATCCCCTCAGCCCGCGGCGACGGTCTGGGGACCGATCCTGGTGGGGGCCTGGGGCGTCATGCTGATCTGCGCCGGGGTGTTCACCACCGACCCGGTGAGCGGCTATCCGCCGGGGACACCAGAACGGCTGGACGAGTACGGCAGCGTGCACGCGGCGTTGCACAACCTCCTCTCGCTGGTGGGATTCGTGGCGCTGCCCGCGGCCTGCGTGGTGTTCGCCGTCAGGTCCTTACGGGAACGGGAGCGCGGATGGGCGGCGTACTCGATCGCCGGCGCGGTCGGGTTCACGGGCGGGATCGTGCTCGCCACGATGGCCTTCGGCCAGGACCCCGCGCTGGTCGCCTACGGCGGGCTCTTCCAGCGGACCGCGGTGACCATCGCGTGGGCCTGGCTGGGCCTGATGGCGCTCCGGCTCCTCATGTGGAGACGCGGCGCGCCGCGATCAGGAGCAGGACGACCGCGCCGATCGTCATGATCGCGTTGCTGGTCAGGTCGGCCGCCTGGCTCGCGGGCACGATCACCTTCCACGGGAACGAGTGCCACGCGTACGTGAGCATGGCCCCTGCCGCGAGCGCCAGCCGGTGCGCGTCCGACCAGTTGGAGCGGTGCGACCAGCGCCTGACCAGTACACCGACGGCCACGAACAGGGCCAGGTAGATGAGGACGCTGCCCCACGCCGGGATGGGGATCGCCAGCCACGGCGACAGGCCGGTGGGGTCGACCGCGTAGAGGAGGACGAAGATCGCGCCGGCCACCAGGGCGAAGGCGAACACCGCCCACGGGCCGGGCGCCCTCCCCTCGACCGTGGGGGCACTGCGCCGCAGGCGCAGACCGAGCACGACGAGTGCGGCGACCACCACAGCCGCCCCAATGAACTGGGCCGGGCCGGTGAGCAGGCCTTTGCCGGCGGCGGTGGCGGCGGCGCCGCCGCCGAAATAGAGCACGAAGATCACGCCCACGGCCCAGAAACCGCGCTTCCCCAGCCACGGTGTGGTGCGGCGGGAGCCGGCCAGCGTCTCCGTGATCGCGATCGGGACGCTGATGCTCCAGATGGTGTGCACGCCTGCCATGAACAGGATCCACGGCAGCGCCGTCCCCAGCGCGGGCATGTAGCCATAGTCGAGAATACGGACGTTCGCCCAATTCTCGTCCCAGAGCGTCTGGGTGAGGAACGCCTCCTCGAACATGCCGTACGCCAGCCCGAACGCCAGCATGGCCGGCCAGCCGCGCCCGGTCCGCCGGGCCGCCTCGCGGATGAACAGGGCGCCGGCTCCGTAGAGGGGAATCGTGCCGAGCAGCACCGCGACATTGGTGACCGCCATGTTCCCCATCAGGAACTCCGCGTCCATCGGCGCCAGGAGGAACAGGCCGATCGCGGGCGCCACCCGGGCACGTAAGGGCATCTGGTGAGTTGTCGTCACGACTCCCAGATAACACCACTTCGAGCAAAGTTACAACTGATGTAAACTTATTCAGGATGTAACCGAGAGCCAGCCTTCCCGCGCGCTGGGGTAACGCGGCGCCCAGCCGGTGGCCGCGCGGAAGCGGGCGTTGCTGACCCGGAGGGAGCGGGTGAGAGAGGTGAGACGGTCGCCGAGGAGCAGGGCGGCCCGGCCAGGACCGCGCAGCCACATGCGGGCGCCGGCGGCGCGGGCGAGCGCGTCGGCGTACCCGCGCTTGGTCAGCGGCTCGTCGTCCACGACGTTGTACGTGCCCGCGCCGGCCCCGAGCGCCGCGACCACCGCGGTGGCGGCGTCGGCCATGTGGATGGAGGACAGGAAGCCGTCCGGCCGGCCGAGCACCATGCCGACGCGGTGCCGGGCCTGGGCGAACAGTTGCTCACTGTGCGCGGCGCCCGGCCCGTAGAACCAGCCGAAGCGCAGGACCACGCCGCACGGGGACCGATGGGCGCTCGACTCGGCCGCGAAATTCCCCCGGGCCATCGGGAAGTCGTCCACGGGGGCGTCCTCGTCGATCCAGCGCGCGCCCTGGTCGCGATAGAGCAGGCAGACCGACTCCTGCACCATCCGACCGACGCCGGCGGCGCGCGCGGCGTCCACGACGGCGGCCGATCCCTCGGCCCGGACGCGGTGGTTGTCACGCAACGCCCGCTTGCTCATGAACTTCGACATCGGCGGGATCGCGGTCGCCAGGTTGACCACCGCGTCATGCCCGGCGAACGCCGACGCCAGCTCCTCCCGGTCGAACAGCGACACCATGGCGGGGGTCGCACCCTGGCCCTCGAGCCCGGCCGCCTTCTCCGGCGTGCGGGCGAGCGCGGTGACTTCATGCCCTGCGGCGAGCAGGGCCGGGACCGCGTGACGACCGGCCGCCCCGGTGCCGCCTGTGACGAATACCCTCATATTGCGAGGCTATGACCCCCTCCCTCCGCTCCCCCGGCCGGTGTGGACAATGGTCGGATGCCCGCACGACACACCCCCTGGGATCGGCCGGAGACCCGGCCCGCCATGGCCGGCACCGAGGATCCCCGGCCCGGACTGGCCCTCACTAACCGCTCCCTCTGGCGTGACGGCCGCCGGTGGATCCCCGTGACGGGCGAGCTGCACTACAGCCGGGTGCCGCGCGAGCGCTGGCAGGACGCCCTGCGCCTGGTGAAGGCGGGCGGGGTGAACGTCGTGTCCACGTACGTCTTCTGGATCCACCACCAGGAACGCGAGGACCGCGAGCCGGTGTTCGGCGGCGGGCTGGACGTGGCCGCGTTCGTCGGCCTCTGCCGGCGGGCGGGCCTCGAGGTGATCGTGCGCGTCGGCCCCTGGTGCCACGGCGAGGTCCGCAACGGCGGCCTGCCCGACTGGGTGTCCCCGGCCCGCCGCGACGACCCGGCGTACCTGGAGCAGGTGCGGGCCTGGTTCGGCCACCTGGGGAGGGAGCTCGGCCCATTGTGCGGCCCTGACGGGCCGATCATCGGCATCCAGCTCGAGAACGAGCTGTACGACCAGCCGGGCCACCTCGTCACTCTGAAGCGGATCGCCCGCGAGTCCGGCCTGCACGCCCCGCTGTGGACGGCCACCGCCTGGGGCAGCGCCGACCTGCCCGTCGGCGACGTCTTCCCCCTGTACGGCGGGTACGCGGACGGCTTCTGGGTGGACACGGCCGACGGCTGGGACGACTCCTTCCGCGCCCACTTCCGTTTCTCCCACCAGTGGGACGACCCCGGCATCGGCAAGGACCTGGCCGGCGACCGGGCAAGCGGCGCGAAGCACCCGGACTTCCCGGCGGCGACGTGCGAGCTGGGCGGCGGCATGGCCACCGCGTACCACCGCCGCCCCCTGCTCGAAGGGGCGGACATCGCCGCGCTGGCGCTGACCAAGCTGGGCAGCGGCTCGGCCTGGCAGGGCTACTACATGTACGCCGGAGGCGCCAACCCGCGCCCCGGCCTGCAGGAGTCGCACGCCACCGGCTACCCCAACGACCTGCCGGAGCACAACTACGACTTCCACGCCCCCATCGGGGCCCACCTGCAGACCCGCGACAGCTTCCACCTGCTGCGCAACCAGCACGCCTTCCTGGCCGCGTTCGGCGACCGCCTGGCCGCCATGAACGCCACCATCCCCGGCCAGGCGTCGCTCCGGTGGTCCCTGCGCTCGGACGGGCGCAGCGGGTTCGTGTTCGTCAACAACCACCAGCCGTACGAGCCGCTGCCCGCGCACCGGGACGTGCGCTTCGATGTCGAGCTCGACGAGGCCCGCGTCCGCTTCCCGCACCGCCCGGTGGACATCCCGAGCGGCGCGTTCTTCTGCTGGCCGGTCAATCTCGACGTCCACCGGGTCACGATCAACTGGGCGACCCTCGGCGTCCTGACGCTGCTGGAGGGTTCCGTACTGGTCCTGACGAGAACGGACGGGATCCCCGCCCACCTTTCCCTGCCCGCCGGCACGTCCGTCACCGGTCACCCGGCCCTGGACCGGGACGGCGAGGTGATCCTGGAGGACCTGCCCGCGAGCCGCGAGCCGCTCACCGTCGAGACCCCGGACGGGGCCCGGCTGCGCCTGCTGGTGCTCGACGCGGCCGACGCCCGGCGCGCC
>NZ_JBFAMX010000638.1:0-5776 GCF_040659615.1 Nonomuraea sp. NPDC049784 | reverse complement strand
TCACCGCCGACACCCTTACGCTGCCCTCGCGCTCACCGGGCCCGACCGGCTCGCCGGGCCGGGCAGGCGGAACTGGGCGAAGTCGTCCGTGGCGTAGGGCACTACGGAGTCCAGCAGGTGGTCCGCCATGCTCTCCCAATGAGCGCGGGTCCAGCCGGTATAAGGGGACAGCCGGGGGTCGGTGGGCGGAATCATCAGAGTGAAGGCGGTTCTTCCAGGTTGGGGCGTACTGAGTCGCGGACGATGATGTGCGTGCCGAGCATGACGTGCTGGGCGATGCCCGGCGTCTCGCTCTCCAGGGCCAGCCGTACGGCGGTGCGGCCCAGCTCCTCGTGCGGCACATGCACGGTGGTGAGGTCGATGTCGGCCGCCGGGGGAAGATCGTCGAAGCCGACCAGCGAGACGTCGCCGGGAACGCGCAACCCGCGTTCGCGCAGAGCCGCGCGCGCACCCGCGGCGATCAGGTCGTTGCCGGCGAAGACGGCGGTGAAGTCCCGCGGCCCGGCGTCGAGCCGCTCACGCATCATGCGGTAGCCGTCGCGCCGATCCATGACCACGCTGTCGACCTCCAGCCCGGGGTCGTGCGGGACGCGGTGCGCGGCCAGTGCCGCGCGGTAGCCGGCGATCCGGCTCTCGGGCGTGGTGTAACCGGTCCGCCGCCCGAGGAACAGGATGCGCTTGTGGCCTGCCGAGAGCAGGTGGCTGGTGATCGCGTAGGCGCCGCCTGTGTTGTCGTACTCGACCACGATGGCCGGCACGTCATCGCCCAGCGGCGGCCGGCCGCACAGCACGAGCCGCGAGCCGGCCACGGCCAGCGCCCGAGCATAGTCCGCCATGCGCTCGCGGTAGGCGTCGTCGGCCGGCATGTTGCCGACGAGGATGACGGCCTCGGCGTGCTCCTCGCGCAGCAACCGGACCGTGGCGAGCTCCCGCTCGGGATCGCCGCCGGTGGTGCCGACGATGCACAACCTGCCTTCGCGCGCGGCCTGGTCCTGCACCCCCTGCGCGACATGGGCGTAGTGCGGGGAGACGACGGAGGTGACCACGATGGCCACGCTCTTGGGGCGCACGCCCGCCAGCCCGCGCGCATGGGCGTTGGCCACGTAGTCGAGCTCGCGCACCGCGCGCACGACCTTGCCGCGTGTGGCGGGAGCGCTGGGGTAGCTGCCGGACAGGATGCGGGAGACGGTGGCGACCGAGACGCCGGCGTGTCTGGCCACGTCCCGGATCGTCGAGGGGCGAGGCCGTCCGTCTTCGGGCATGGCCCGGCGAGGCATCCGACCTCCCTCACCCTTTGGTAAGCCATGTAACCGCTTAAACGGGATGATTGCGCATGTGATCCGGCACGTCAAATTTCGTGGCGCTGTAGCGGAGGAGGGATCCTGGCCCAGCTATGTAAACGGTTAAACAACGAACCTCCGGCCAGAAGGTCCGACGGGCGGCACGGCCGTCACGGCAGGAGGGGTTGAGAGGATCACGCGGCCGAGTATCGGCCGCGCGGGCCTGCCCGGTCTTGAAGAAGTTTGCGGACCGGAAGATTGTGATGCCCGGGGTCAGCGGACCCGGACGACGAGCTTGCCGGTCGCGGCGTCGGACTCCATGTCGGTGTGTGCCTGCCGTACCTGCTCCAGACCGTCGTACACCTTGTGCACCCGTACGGTGAGCCGTCCGTCGGCGATCTCGTCCAGCATCCGCTGCAGGGTCTCGGCCGGCAGGTCGGAGGCCTCGCCGCCGTACGCGGAGAGCCGTACACCGTTGGGGATGTAGCCGATCGGGTAGAAGTCCTGGACAGTCCACTTGTTGGACAGCATGCCGGTGAAACAGACCGTGCCGTGCACTCGTACCGAGCGCAGGGTGTCGGGCAGGGTTGGCGTGCCGACCAGTTCGAGCGCCGCGTCCACTCCTCCGGGGACGATCTCGCGTACGGTCTCGGCGATCTCACCGGTGTCCACGATCGGGTGGTCCACGCCGGCAGCCGCCAGGTCCGACGTCCTTCCGGGACGGCGGGTGGTCGCCAGCACGGTGGCGCCGAGCTGCTTGGCGAGCGCGGCGGCGGCCATGCCCACCGACGACGTGCCGCCTCGGATCAGCAGCGATTGGCCTTTTCGCAGGTCGAGGCCAGTGGTGAGCGAGCCGTTTGCGGTCTGGATCATCTCCGGAAGGGCGCCGACCACCTCCCACGGCAGGTCGGTGGCGATCGGCAGCACCTGCGGTTCCGGGACGCAGGTGTACTCGGCGTAGCCGCCGTCGAAGACCCGGCCCATGCCGCCCATCATGGTCACCACCTGCTGTCCCGGCTTCAGGCCACTGCCGGGCGCGACGGCGTCGACCGCCCCTGCGGCCTCAATTCCGGGCACCCGCGGGAAGGTCACTCCTTCTGCCAGGCCCAGCCGGGTGTGCAGCTCGGAGCGGTTGAGACCGAACGCCTCCACCCGGATCCTCACCCAGCCCGGGCGGGGCTGCGGCATCGGCAGTTCGGTCAACCGCAGATTCTCCACCGGGCCGGGCCCACTCAGCACAACGGCCCGCATAGTCTCACTCATTGTCCTTCTCCTGATTGTTGAATCGGGGTGGCGGGCGCGGACGTGAAGAGCAGGCGCTCCATGTCGTCGTGGCCGGGGCCCGGGCCTGGCAGTCGCTGCCGGTCCGGCACCGGGCACAACCCCGTCGAGCGTCAGATAGCGCATGCGCGGATCATGGCCGTCTGGTGGCGGCCGGGCGTGTCAGGGCCGGGGGCGCCGAAGCCGTGCCGGGCTGCCTGGATGACCTGATCTCGGCTGGCGCGAGCGTCTGAACGCATGGCAACAGCGTAAATCCCTGATGCGCTGCGAGTTCGTTCAGTGGGTGACGCCGAGCCGGGCGCGTACCTCGGCGAGAAGGTCGGGCGGGAGCGGAGCGTAGCCGTACAGGGAGAGGTAGGACTGGCCGGCGTTGCCCGCGGCGTAGCTCAGGAAGGTCTTCACGGGCGGGTTGTGGTTGTTCGAGCAGGTGATCTCATAGGTGACCAGCACGATGGGGTAGGCGTCCTGGCTTTTGGTCAGGTAGTCGAACTGCACCACCAGATCATCGTTCTTGCTGACGATCCGGGCGTCCTTCAGGGCGTTGCTGGCGCTCTGGGGCGAGAGCGCGACGAACTGACCGGAGGCGTTGCGGACCTTGGCCGTGGACAGGCTGGCGTTGCTGGCGAACCCGTACTCGACGTACCCAATGGAATCCCTGGTGTGCTGGATGGCCTCGGTGATCCCCGCGGAGCCCGCCACGCCCCGCCCGGCTCCGGTCCACTTCCTGGACGGCTGGGACGGCCACCGGCCCGCCGTCCTGAGATAGGTGACGAAGTTGTGGGTCGTACCCGATTCGTCGGAGCGGTGGAAGACGCGGATGCTGGTGTGCGGCAGGCGTGTGCCTCGGTTGTCGGCGGCGATCTGCGGGGCGTCCCATCTGGTGATCTGCCCGCTGAAGATGCCGGCCAGGGTGGTGGGCGAAAGCTTCAGGTTCGGCATGGACGGCAGGTTGTAGGCCACCGCGATGGGGCCGATCACCATGGGAAGGTGCACGGCCTTACCGCCGCAGCGCCTGTCGGCCAGCGCCTGTTCGCAAGGTCGCATCGCGACGTCGGAGCCGGCGAACGCGGTGGTGCCCTGGATGAATTCGCGGATGCCCGCACCCGATCCGTTGGCCTGGTAGTCCACCCGCAGGTCGGGGTAGATCCGGTGGAAGTCGGCACGCCAGGCGTCCATCGCGCCCTTCTGCGCGCTCGAACCGGAGCCGGAGATCGACGCTGCGACCGGAGGGCTCTTGGGCTCATCGTCGCGAGTCAATATCGCGGTCCCGCTCAAGCCGGCGGCGCAGGCTGCCAAGGTGAGGGCGGCGAGTATGCTCGGCCCAGCGGCCCGTGTCAGCTTTGCCATCTCCTCGAGGCTATGAAGTGGCCATGACCAGCATGTTAATGACCCGTCAAGCTCTCTGCCGAAAATGGTCATTTAACCGTCAAGCTAGCATTTAGCCCCTTATAGCCGGGTCCGGCCACTTCAACGTCCAGGTTCCGTCGCGTTCAGCGCCTTGGACAGGTGCGGAGCATGTTGAGCAGGGCCTTCTTCTCCTTCCGCGTCACGAAGAGCCGGTGGTGATGCTTCACGGTGATCCACGAGGTCGCGTAGCGGCACCAGTAGGCGCGGCGCGGCGGTCGCCAGCTCTGCGGTCCCTGGCCGCCCTTGGCGACGTTGGCGGAGTGGCTGACCACGATCAACTCCGGGCGGACGAGGTCGTTGGCGAAGGCCCGCCGGCGCGCCTGGCTCCATTTGCTGGCGCCGGAGCGCCAGGCGTACGAAAGCGGCACCACATGATCGACGTCTACCTGCTTCTCGCTCTTCAGCCGCTTACCGTCGTACGGGCTGTACCAAACGCCCTTCACCGGGTGACAGGCCGCGTTCCTGCGCACGCGTCGCCCGTCGCGAGCCAGGACCACCTCTCGTGAATCGCACCTGCCTCTGTGATGAGCCCATCGCGGCAGGAACTTCCGGTGGCTGTAACCACGGATGGATAACGGCCTGGCGACTCTCAACTGGGCCAGCATGCGGCGGGCCGGCGCCCCGGCATCGGCTTGTGGCCGCTTACGCGTCTCGGCCACCGCGTGCGGGACGGCGATGATCGGGATGACCAGAAGAGTGAGTACGGCGGCTTGGACCGCCCGCCTCAAAAAGATCATGGTTACACCCATACCCGGTAACTCCCCGGCGCGCGGCGATACTCGAGCGGTGGTGGGCACGCCTTCATGCCGTCAAGAGCCGAACCCGAAGATCAGCTCGTACTCGACCTGCTCGAACGGGTTGCCGTCACCGAAGTCGTGTGCGCGGACCGCCCCGGATTCCGTGAAGCCGCTCTTGGCGTAGAAACGGCGCGACTGCGACGTGTCACGCAGCGTCCACAGATGGACCCGCTTGAAGCCTTTCTCGCGGATCGTGTCCAGGGAGGCGGTCATCAGGGCTTTCGCGACGCCGCTCCCCCAGCCATCCGGGTGACCGTAGAAGCCGAACATCTCCGCCGATTCCGGCCGCGTCGGCGAGGGGCCGAAGTAGGAGAAGGCCAGCGGTCGCCCGTCCAACGCGGCCAGCATGATGGTGTCCTTCCCCTCGGCGAGCACGCCATGCCATTTGTGGCGCCGCCGGCTTACCGCTCCGTCGAAGAACTCCGCGGTGAAGAAGCCGGAGTAAGCGGCCTTCCAAGACTCCGCGTGGATCTCACCGACCACATCCCCATCGTCGGGAGAAGCTTGGAACATCTCGAAAACTCCGGCCATGAGATCACCATACTGGAGAGGTCATGGCAGGAGCTTGGCGGCCTTGACCTTGTGCAGGTGGATCAGCGCGACCACCACGATCGTCCAGGTGGTGTCGCCGATCAGGCGGGTAGGCCGGGTCTGCGCGAGCCAGGCCCGAGCCGCCGGGAACACGGTGCGGGTGTCGAGGATGAAGTCACGGTGCCGGACCTGGTCCAGGACGTACTCGTTGTAGTCCGAGCCCGCCGCTCTGTACGTGATCCACGCATTCATGGTGACGGCGGCGGGTTACGCCCTCAGCGTGCCGGCCCTACCCACGGTCCATTAGTTCCGGCCGAATCGTTGTCGACCACGATCAACCGCCAGAAGGCCGCACGGCCCGTGGGGGCGGCGGGAGGGCGAGGACCGCGCGGACGGCGGCCTTCAGACGTTCTCGGCTGTCAGCTCCGATCGAGGGCCGGCCGTCCGTGGTCGGCTCGGTCAACGCCCGGCGGAACACAG
>NZ_JBFAMX010000637.1:0-5821 GCF_040659615.1 Nonomuraea sp. NPDC049784 | reverse complement strand
GGTAGATCCGGCGCAGCTCCGCCACCGCCTCCTGGGCCGCGTCGCTGGCCGGGGAGATGACGGCGGCGACGTCGATCGGGCCCAGGGCGCGGGCGATGCCTTCCGGATCCCTGCTGGTCATGCAGAGGAACTGGTCGGCTTCCGCGGCGCCGAGCGCGTCGGGGCGCTGGTCCACGCCGATCACCCGGTAGCCGAGCCTGCGCCCCTCCCGGTAGGCGGGGATCTGGTCCTCGCCTCCGCCGAGCACGATGAGGTTTCTCAACTGACGTTCTCCCAGACTTCGGCGACGACATAGGGGGTCTCATGGCCGTACAGAGCCTCGTCCGCCCGGATCGGGATGTTGGCCTCGCGGATCTGGTAGCGCGGCACGCCGATCGCCTGCACGCGCATCACCCGTACGAGATAGCGGGCGACCACGGCGAGCAGGACGAGCGTGACCAGGGCGGTGAGCAGGGCTGCCAGGTCGACCACGAGTGGGCCGACGCGCCCGGCCAGCGCCAGCGCCGCGATCGCGATCCCCCCGGCCACGGCCGCGGCGGCCAGGCCGATGAGCCAGGTCAGCGGCCGGAACGAGAACCCGACGAACAGCTCGATGGCGTGCGTGAACAGCTTGCGCAGGTTCCACTTGCCGGTGCCGTCCACCCTCGGCTGGTGCGTGGTGGGCAGCGTGGTGTAGCGGGCGCCGAGCAGCGGGGCGGTGGCGATGAAGTACGGCGTGGACAGCTTGGTGTCCACCACCTTGCGCGCCACGCTGGTCCGGACGATCCGGAACACCGACGCGCCCTGCGGCAGCTCGATACCGAGCCAGCGCTGGGCGATCGTCTGGTGCGCCCAGGTGCCGAGCCTGCGGTACCACGCGTCCTGGCGGTTCTCGCGCACGGCGAAGACCACGTCGTAGCCCTCCATCGCCTTGGCCACGAGCCGGTGCATCTCGTGCGGGGGCGACTGCAGGTCCGCGTCGAACTGCACCGTCCAGGCCTTGGAGGCGTACGTGAACCCGGCGGAGAAGGCCGCCTCCAGGCCGAAGTTCCTGGCGAAGGAGATGTACTTCACCCGGGGATCGGTGGCGGCGAAGCCCTTGATCGCATCCAGCGTGCCGTCGGTGCTGCCGTCGTCGATGAAGAGCATCTCGACGTCCTCGTACTTGCCCAGCTCCGCCTGGATCTCCTGGTACGCGCGCTCGACGCAGGCGATCTCGTTGTAGCACGGGATGATCGCGGTGATGCCGGGGGGCGGCATGCGGGCGTCCTTCATGCCCGCATGCGCCCCTGAGTGATGGATGAGGTCGGACATCTGTCAGTCGAACATCGCGTGCATGGTCTCGTGAGTGGCCTCCTTCTTGGCGTCCGACTCACTGGCCCAGCAGGTGTTCAGGATGATGCGCGTCTGGTCGGCGTTCAGCGGGATCGTGCGGTGCAGAGTGGTGTCCGAACGCAGGAAGTACAGGTCGCCGGTGGCGTGTCCCCAGGTCTTGATCGGGTGCGCCTGCAGGTACTCCTCCACGCGCGGGTCCTGCTTGTTCCAGTCGGTGTGCGGGACGGTCTGGAGCTGACCGCCGTACTTGGCCTCCGGGGCCTCGATGATCCAGATCACCGTGAAGCTGAAGTCACCCCAATGCCAGCCGTGCGTGTCGCCCTTCTTGTGCTGGCGGATGGCGATGTACTTCTCCTCCTCCCACGGGCACAGCACGACCGGCTGGGCCGCCAGCCGGGAAAGGAAGCCCATGAGAGCCTGCGATTCGTAGACGGCCGGGATCAGCCCGCTGTCCTTGGCGATGGCCTGCTGGCTGATCGTGCTCATGTAACGCGGCGAGTTGCCGGTCTCGGCCAGGTGAATGTCGATCCGCTTCTCGTGCAGGTCGAGCAGCCGGTGGACCTCGTCGCTGACCTCCGTGAACAGCGACTGCGAGACCAGCCCGGGCAGTTTCACATATCCCTCGCGGCGGAAGTGCTGCGACAGCTTGCGTACGGCGTGGTCATCGGTGTAAGCGGCCTTCAGGTGGTCGGCAATGCGCTGGTCGATGGTTTCCTTCAGCGACATGTGACACGTGACCTTTCTAGGTTGCGGATGAATCACCGGAAAGCACGGGGTCTCCGTGTACTTTCACGATCTTGATCTTTCCGTTGGCTTCTGGGGCGATTTGTGTCGCCGTTCGTACGGTGGCGTCCAGGCCGGGCGCCTTGCGGCGGAGCGCCTGCGTGATGTCGGCCGTGAGGTCGTCGCGGGCGCCCGCGACCGGCACGATCACCACCTCGACCGCCCCCGGCCGGTGCTGGATCAGCTGCATCCGGGTCACCTCGGGGAAGTCCTGGACCACGTAGGTGAGGAAGTCCCCGTAGTAGCGCCGGCCGTCGGCGGCGGCGATGCGGTCCTGGCTGCGGCCCAGGACCTCGCGCACGATGGGCGTGCGGGCCACTCCGCAGGGGCAGTCGCTGGGGGTGATGTGCACCCGGTCGCCGAGCCGGTAGCGGATCAGCGGCATGGCCTGGCCGCGCAGCCTGGTGAGGATGATCTCGCCCCGGCCGTCCTCGACCGAGACGGTGCCGTCCTCGTGCTCGACCTCGACGACCAGGTCGGAGGTGCGCAGGTGCAGGCTCCCCTTCGGGCAGGCGCGGGCGATGGTGAACGTCTCGACGCAGGCGTACACCTCTTGGTGGGCCGCGCCGAAGTAGTCGAGGATGTGCGCGCGGGCGGCCGGGGTGAGCCGCTCGCCGCCGAACAGCACGGTCCTGACGCCCTTGTGGGCGATGCCGCGCCGCTTGAGCTCGTCCACCACGCTGGCGATGACGTTGGGGAACCCGACGAGGAACGTGGGCCTGGCCGCCAGGAACGCGGCCACCTGCTCGTCCAGCGGCCGGTCGGTGGGGATGTGGAAGTTGCGCAGCACTCCCAGGCGTTCGAGCGGGTGGCGCAGGAACGGGTTGACCCGGAAATAGGCGATCCTGTCGGAGGGACGCAGCCCGAGGGAGAGCATGTCCTGCAGATACGTGGCGCGCAGGTAGCCCAGGTCGCGTTCCGAGTTGCGGATCGTGATCGGGATGCCCGAGGACCCGCTGGTCGTGGCGGCGCGGGTGTTGGCCTCGGTGAACCCGTCCGCGAGCAGGCCGGCTCCGTTGTGGTGCAGGTCCATGCGGTCCAGCACCGGGAACCCGGCCAGGTCGTGCGCGCTGCGCAGCCCCTCGACCGCGGCGGGGGCGAACGCGCGCCGATAGTAGGGGACGTTGGCGTAGGCGTGCCGTACGAGGGCGCGCAGCCGCTGGGCCTGGAGCCGCCGCTGCTCCTCGTGGCCGAGGCGTTCCCTGTGGCGGATCCCGGCCAGGTGATAGGCGACCGGCGCGAGGTTGAACGTGGACTTCCTCACGAGGTCACCGCCTCGCGGGCGGCCAGCACGGGCGTGCCGTGCCGGCGGCAGCGCTCCAGGGCGAGGTGGGCGGTGCCGGGGACGCTGATGCCCACCAGGGTCGGCCGGCGCCGTCGCAGCAGGGTGAACAGCGGTCCCGCCGGGGTCTGGCGGACGTGGACGCGCCGCCAGTTCACGTGGACCTGCCCGCAGCCCCGGTGGCGGCCCCCGAGATAGCCCAGGTGACCGTCGTGCACGACATGCCCGTGCTCGTGCGTGTCGAGGTCCGTCAGGGGCACGCGCAGGAGCAGGCGTGCCCGGCCCGGACGATCGGGCAGCCCGGCGATCTGGCCGGGGTCGCCCAGCAGGGCGGGCTCGCGCGCGGCGTGCAAGGCACGCAGCCCGGCCGCCCTGATCTCGGGGTCGGCCACCTCGGCGTCCGCGCTGAGCACGACGTGGTAGCGCGCCCTGCCGATCCGCCGCCAGTCCAGCAGTGCCCGGCGCACCTCGAACAACGGCCGCTCACCCCGGTACTCCCCGGTCAGCCGCAGGGCCTCGAACAGCTCGTCGGGCTCTCCCAGCCAGCCGGGTTCCTCCCGCCGCCGCTCGTACGGCGCGCCCAGCGGGTACAGCCTGGCCAGCACGGCCTCAAGCCGCGTCACCGGCGTCGGGGCAGGCTCCTCCTGCCGCGCGCCCGTCTCGGCCCACATCTCGCGGTAGTACGGCACGGTGCCGAACGCCCGCGCCACCGCGGCCCGGTACCCCTGCTCCCAGGCCCGCTCGGAGAACCCCGATCCGGTCATCTCAGCAGAAGGTGTTCTGGTCGTGGACGAGCAGCCACCGCCCGTCGGCCCGGGTGAAGTACAGGGTCAGGTAGTAGACCTTCTGGTACGGCTTCCCCTCCGGGTCCAGGTCGTCGTACACCACCGACAGCAGGGCGAAGGCGGCCTCCCCCACCGTCTCCACCCGCACGGTCTCGGCCCGCAGCGACCAGTCGGGGTCGCCGAACCAGGCGGCGTGGAACTCGGCGATCGCCTCCTTGCCGCGCAGGAACGTCCCGTTCGGCAGGATCACCGAGGCGTCCTGGTGGACGGTGGCCAGGTATCCCTCCAGGTCACGTGCCTCGATCGCCTTCAGATGCGCGTCGAGCGCCTGTGAGAACTCCATGGTCGTTCGCCTCTCGAGATGTCGGATGGTCACCATGCGGCCGGCACGGCGGTCTGGGGAATCAGCTCGCACCCGAACCGCTGCTTCAGCTCGGCCATCCCCTTGCCGAACTCGCATCCCTCGCGGCCGTGCCCGATCATGTAGTCGATCTCGCGTAGATACAGGTCGAAGTAGAGGTTGCGGCGGCCCCCGTCGCGCACCTCCAGCGAGCCGGTCACCGTGGTGACCAGCCGCCGGCCGTCGTCGAAGGCGAGATCGAAGGAGAGCAGCCGGTCCTCGTCCAGGTGGCCGAAGTAACGCACGCCTTCCTCTCCGCTGAGCACGTGGAAGTAGCGCGCGGGCAGGGGTGCGTCGGAGCTGCCGTGCTTGCGCAGGGTGGCCTGGGCCAGCGCCGCGGCCTGCACCGGGTCGATCTCGCCCGCGCCCGCCAGCACCCGCGTGCCCTCCGCGGCCTCGGCGTGGATCTTGTGTAGCCGGCGCCGCCGGTCGCGCGGCAGGTCGGCGAAGTACGCGTCCATGTCCGGCCAGCGGTTGCGCAGCAGCGTGTTGGGGGCGGTCGTGATCCGGGGCCGGGACCGTCGCGCCACCACCGGCAGCATGTCGGCGGTGATCTGCCGGTAGAGAATGCCCAGGCAGTGCCGCCCCAGCCGGCGGCGCAGCGCCTTCTCGAACGCGGCGAGCACGGCGACCCTGTCCGGCTCGGACAGCTCGGCGGCGAACACGAAACCGCTGGTGAAGCCGATGAGCATGCGGCAGTTGAACCACCCGGTCAGCGGCAGCGCCCCGGGCTCGGCGTACCTGCCCCGGCGGGGCGGCAGCCCCGTCACCTCACCGCTGAACAGGGCGGCCACCTGGCCCCCGTCACGCACGATCCCCAGCCGGACAGGACGGGTGGAGCACCAGGCGACCGCGGTGAGCGCGTCCGCCTGCCAGGCCGCGATCAGGCCCTCCTGCTTGCGGAAGAGCTCCCAGTCGGCGGGCACCGGCTGCACCGTGGGGTCGATGATCTCAACTTGCATCGGCGTCACCCGGCCTGAGCTGGGCGAGCACCCGCTCACGCAGAGGGCGCTCGGTGCGGTCGGCGTAGGCTCGCACGGCGGCGACGAGCTCGGCCCGGCCGAAGATCTCCTCCAGCCGCCTCAGCGGCGGCCCCGACTCGGTGCCGAACAGGGTCAGATAGAGCGTCCGGTACGACGCGCGGGTCCAGCGTTCCGGTAGATCCCCGTCCACGAGCAGGGCCCCCGGCTCGGCCGCCACCGTACGGTCCATCCAGCAGCGGCCGTGACGGGCCAGCCAGGCGTGGGCGTGGCGGAC
>NZ_JBFAMX010000636.1:0-5836 GCF_040659615.1 Nonomuraea sp. NPDC049784 | reverse complement strand
CGCGAAGACGGCGGCCGCGTCCGTCGCACGGGCGAGCCTGGACCCTGGATGCTCCGCGGCGCGGCGGCGGGCGAGATCGACGATCGCCTCGCCGCCGATCGCGAGCTCCAGCGGCCCCCGGCCGTCCCCGGTCGCGTTGGGAAAGTCACCGACTGGACGGATGAATCCGATCTCACCGGCCTGTCCCGCGCCCCGATGCAGTCGCCCGTCGATGACGACACCGGCTCCGAGCCGCTCGCCCCACTGAACCGCGAGCAGGGTGCCGGAGCCGGAGCGTTGGTGGGCCGCCGCCAGAGCGGCCAGGTTCGCATCGTTCTCCACCGTGACCCCGCACCTGAATCGAGCCCGCAGGTGGCCGACGAGGTCGATCTCCGACCAGCCCGGCACACTTGGGGCGAACAGCACCCGGCCGGTGGTCACCTCGACGATGCCCGGGGTCGCCGCGGTGACAGCCGTGATCTGCTCGGCGGCCAGGCCGGCCGTCGCCAGCGCCTCACCCGCTGTCTCATCGACCGCCTCGAGCAGGTGCCGGGCGCCGCGGCGACGGACCGCCCGGCGAATCACGGCAAGGCGCTCACCGGCCAGGTCGGCGATCCCCGCCGTCACGGTGTGCGGCCCGACGTCCAGGCCGAGCACGGGTGCCGCCCGGCCGTTCAGTGAGAACCGCGTGGCCGGTCTGCCCACCGTGGCCGGCTGCGGTGCGTGCTGCCGTAGCCAGCCGGCGGCCAGCAGATCCTCTACAGCTTGGGCGACCGTCGGGCGGGTGAGCTCGGTCAACTGGGTGAGTTCGGCCAACCGCACCGGCTCGGGCGCGCGGCGTCGAACGGCGTCGAGCACCGCGGCCCGGTTCATCCTGCGCAGCACCGGTGTGCCCGCCGGCCGTTCCTCCTTCATCCACGCCCCCTCACGGTCGCCGGGTCTTGACCTCTCGGTCGCTTCGGCTGAGTATATTTCGCAAAGAGCTTACGAAAAGTCTTTACATAATTGTCGCCCCTGCTCGCCCCCCGGAGGTGGCCGTCGATGACCCGTTCCCGCGAACCGCAGAGCCCCGCCGCCCTCTTACCGCGACGATGGCGATCGCCTCTGATGGCGCTCGCCGTCCTGCTGACGATGCTCGCCACCCCGTTCGTCTCCCAACCCAGGGCGGCGGCCGACACGCCCGCACAGTCGGCGACTGCCCGGCTCGACGGTCCGGCGGCGCAGGCCCTCGAACGGCTGATCGGGACATCGCGCGCCAAGCAGGTCACCCTGCGCGCGATCGACAAGGGCACGGGCCGAGACCGGTTCGAGGTGTACGCCGAGAACGGCCGCCTCGTCGTCGCCGGCACGACGCCCGCGGTGCAACTGACCGGCTTCGGCTACTACCTGCGCCAGGTGGCACACGCCGACGTCGCGATCAACGGCTCCCAGGTCGACCTGCCCCAGCATCTCCCACTACCCGCGGCACCCATCGCCAAGACCTCCTCAGTGGATCATCGCTTCGCCCTCAACGACACCAACCAGGGCTACGCGGGCGCGTATCTGAGCTGGTCGGAGTGGCAGCGGCGGATCGATGTCCTGGCGCTGCACGGCATCAACGAGGTGCTCGTCTACGAGGGCCAGGAGGCGGTCTACCAGCGCACCTTCATGGAGTTCGGCTACTCCGGCCAGGACATGCGCGAGTGGATCCCGCAACCGGGCCACCAATCCTGGTGGCTGCTGCAGAACATGTGCTGCACCGACAGCCCGATCTCCCAGCAACTCATCGATCAACGGGTCGAACTCGGCCGCAAGATGGCCGACCGCCTGCGTTCGTTGGGCATGGTCCCCGTGCTGCCCGGCTATTTCGGCACCGTGCCGACCGACTTCAAGGTCCGCAACCCGGAAGCCAACACGGTCCCGCAGGGCACCTGGAACCAGCTCGAACGCCCCCACTGGCTCGACCCGACAGGTGCGATCTTCGAGCGCGTCGCGGCCACGTTCTACCGGGTGCAGACCGAGCTGTTCGGTTCCAGCACGATGTACAAGATGGACCTGCTGCACGAGGGTGGCACAGCCGGAAAGGTCAACGTGGCGCAGGCGTCACAAGCGGTGCAGCGGGCCTTGAACACCGCCCACCCCGATGCGCTGTGGACGATCCTGGGCTGGCAGAGCAACCCCCTGCCGGCGACGCTCCAGGCCATCGACCGCAGCAAGATGTTCATCGTCGACGGCATCAGCGAGGAATCCGGCACCACCGACCGGGACAAGGACTTCTTCGGCACCGGGTACGCGTTCGGCACCATCTGGAACTTCGGCGGCCACGTCAACCTCGGCGCCAGACTGACGCTGTGGAACGAAAAGTTCCACGCCTGGCGCAAAAAGCCCGGCACGGCGATGAACGGCATCGCACTGATGCCCGAGGCCATCGACAACAACCCGGCCGCGGTCGCGTTCTTCACCGACATGCCGTGGCAGGACGGCCCGGTCGACATGCGGAAGTGGTTCGACGACTATGCCACCGCCCGGTACGGCGGCGACGACCCGCATGCCAAGGCGGCCTGGCGGATCCTCCTCGACACCGTCTACAGCTGGCCCGCCGGCGCCGACAGCCGGCACGTCACCGGCCTGTACGACGACGAGCCCGGCCTGGCGAACACCGGCTACCCGCTGCAGTACGACATCGCCACCTTCGACAAAGCGCTCGACGAGCTGCTCCAGATCGACCGGCGCCTACGCGGTTCCGGCGCCTACCGCTACGACCTTGTCGACGTCGCACGGCAGGTGCTGGCCAACCACAGCCGGCTGGAGCTGCCCGAGATCCGCGCCGCCTACCGCGCCAAAGACCTCAAACGCTTCGAGCGCCTCACCGGCCAGTGGATGGACCAGATGCGGCTGATGGACCGGCTGCTCGGCACCGATGAGCACTTCCTGCTCGGGGTGTGGCAGAAGGAAGCCCACCGGCAGGCCGCCACCCCGGCCGAAGCGGCAACCCTGGACTACAACCTCAAGTCGCTGGTCACGCTCTGGGCCGACGGCGCCCGTCTGCAGGACTACGCCCGCAGGGAGATGAACGGCCTCGTCGGCCAGTACTACGCCAAGCGGTGGCAGCTGTTCTTCGACAGCCTGAAGACCGCGCTGCGCTCGGGCAAGGAGTACCCCGAGCCGATCGACTGGCCGGCTGTCGCCAAAGACTGGGCCAGATCCGGCACCGCGCTGGCCTCCGAGCCACGCGGCGACTCCTACCTCGAAGCGAGCCGGGTGGCCGCACTGCCGGACGGCGCGGTGACCGTCGGCGTCGACCGCAAGGGCGTCAAGCCAGGCGGGACGGTGCAGGTCACCGCCGTGTTCACCAACGACAACACGCTGCGGCCCACCGGCAAGGTCACGCTGCGGCTCGATGCCCCGGACGGATACCAGGTGCAGGCGACCTCCCCGGCCCGCGCCGACCACGTCGCCCCAGGCGACAAACTCACCACGACGTGGACGGTGACCGTTCCTGCCGGCGAGGCCCCAGGCGGTACCCCGGCGCTGGACGTCACCGCCTCCTGGCGATCCGCCGACGTCGCCCAGCAGGACATGGCCTCGACAAGCCTGCTGATCGCCGGAGCCGTGCCCGCGTCGTACCAGACGATGAGCAACACACCGGCCGAATTCGCCCCCACCGGCGACGGGATCGCGATCGCGGCGGGTGGTGCGGACCTTTGGCGGGAGACCAACGAGCTGGCCACTGCCTACCGCACGGACGCCCTGACCGACGGGCAGCAGCTCGCGAGCACGGTGCTGCGGCAGGACGGCTCGTCGGAGTTCACCCGGACCGGGCTGGTGGTGAGCGACGACCTGGCCACCCCCGGGTCCACCGGCTACGCGAACATCGCCATCACTCCCGGTCACGGCTGCGTATTCAGCTGGGATTCCGACGGCAACGGGCAGTTCGACTCGTACACCGAAGTGGGCGGGTTCACACCACCCGCGCAGGTGCGCATCGGCAAGTCCGGCGACCAGCTCACCGGCTCATGCAGCAGCGACGGCAAGAACTGGTCGCTGATCGGGTCGGCCCGCGTCCCGGGCGCCGGGGCCACGCTCGACGTCGGCCTGTTCGTCAGCGCGGCCAACCGGCACACCGGCCAGGAGGCAATCGCCACACTGACCGATCCCGCATCCACTCCGTCGACCGCACGCGACGGCGCGCGGGACACGCTGCAAAGCCTCCGTAAACCGGTCACCGCGCTGAGCTGGGAGCAGAGCCGGGGCCCAGAGCACGCGAACGACGGCAGCCGGGCCAACTCGCCGTACTTCGCCAGTCAGATGACCTGGGACACCACCTGGTGGCAGGTCGACCTGGGGACGGTCAACGACATCTCACGCGTCAATGTGCGCAACTACGTCGGGGGCGGGCGCTACTACGAGTACCGGCTGGAGGGGAGCCTCGACGGCACCACCTGGTACACCATCGGCGGCCGCCGCGGCGCCCGGGCCGCGACCGACGCTGGAGACACGCTGAACACTGAGGCGAAGGCCCGGTACGTCCGGGTGGTCGGCACACACAACAGCGCCAACTTGTCGTTCCACCTCACTGAAGTCAGCGTGTACGGCACGCCGGAGCAATGACCCGCAGCCGGGATCGCTGACCAAGGACGAACGAGAGACCCATCCCCCGGCGCCGCCCGGTTCCGGGGGATCTCTTTCCGGGACGTAGGCGCGATCTTGTTCCGGCTGGATGGTCAGCCGGCGGGCGAGACGAACTCGGGCTGGTCGATGATACGCAGCCAGCTCCCGTCCGGCTGGCGCCGTACGACCTGCGCCCGGGCGCCGGCCCCGTCCTTGGGCGGCGTCGAGGTGAGCGCGATGTCCCCGGCAACCAGCGTCGGCAGCGGCTCCTCCCGCTCGAAGTGCGGCCGCCCGGCCAGCACCTTCTCCCACAGCTCGCGGATCGCCTCCCGGCCCACCGTCTGGCTGCCGGGCGGGTAGGCCAGCACCGCGTCCTCCTCGTACAGCGCGGCGACCCCGGCCGCGTCGCCGGCGTTGGACCGCTCGACGAACAGGCGCGTGATGTCCTCGGGCCGCATGGCCTTCTCATAGTCCGGCATGGATTCCTCCTCGGGCGTTCGCTGCGTCCAGCCTGCCGCCGCCCGGACCAGAAGTCCAACAGATGGTTCTCATAGGAACTAGAATTTCCAGTCATGGAACTGAGGCAGTTGGAGTACTTCGTCGCGGTCGCCGAGGAGCAGAACTTCACGCGGGCCGCGGAGCGGGTGCACATCAGCCAGTCGGGCGTCAGCGCCCAGATTCGCCAGCTCGAGCGCGAGCTGGGAGCCGAGTTGTTCGATCGGTCGGGGCGCACCGCCACGCTGACGGTCGCGGGCAAGGCGGCGATCGAGCACGCCAGAGCCGCGCTCGCCGCCGCGGGGGCGGTCGGCGAGGCGGTGGGTGAGGTGACCGACCTGATCCGGGGGCGGCTCACCCTCGGGATGGTGATCGGGTGCACGATCACGCCGCTGTTCGACGCGCTCGCCGCCTTCCACCGGGCGCATCCCGGCGTGGAGATCACCCTCCAGGAGGACAACTCCGACCGCCTCGTCGAAGGGGTCCACGCCGGCGCCCTCGACCTGGCCCTCGTCGGCACCGCCACCACCGCCCCCAGCGGGCTTGAGGCGCTCACGATCATCAGCGAGCGCCTCGTCGTGACCGTTCCGCCCGGCCATCCCCTGGCCGCGCTCCCCCAGGTCACGTTGCGCGACCTGGGCACGCACCCGATCGTGTGCATGCCGCCGGGCACCGGGCTGCGCGCCGTCTTCGACCAGGCGTGCGCCGCGCAGGGCCTCCAGCCCGTGATCGCCCTGCAGGCCAGCGCCGCCGACGCCATCGCCGACCTCTC
>NZ_JBFAMX010000635.1:0-5836 GCF_040659615.1 Nonomuraea sp. NPDC049784 | reverse complement strand
GCAGCAGCTGGGCGCGGACGGCCACCCGCCGCGCGTCTCGGCGGGTGAGCTGATGGACCTTCGCCATGCCCCGAGCGTAGGCAGCGCCACCGACAGAAAACGCCACGGGCCGGAGCGCGCATTCTCATGGCGGCGACTCAGGGCACGCGGGTGCGGGCCACGAGGAGGGCGATGTCGTCCTCGGAGTGGGCCTCGCCCACCATGGTGCGGATCACCGAGGTGCAGAAGTTCTCCAGCGGGAGCGCGGCCTGGGCCAGGGCGGCGCCGAGGCGGTCGATGCCCGCTTCGATGTCGGCCGTACGGGTCTCGATGAGGCCGTCCGTGTAGAGGGCGATCAGCGTTCCCTCGGCGAGCTCGAGCTCGAGCGACTGGTACGACCCCAGCCCCAGGCCGATCGGGGTGCCGCTGGGCGGGCGGGGAAAACTGACGTCGCCGGACGGGGTCACGACCGCGGGCGGCGGGTGCCCGGCCCCGGCCATGGTGCAGCGCCGGGTGGCCGGATTGTAGACCGCATACACGCAGGTGGCTCCGGTGGGGTCGAGTGGGAAGCCGTCGGGGCCCGCGTCCTCCTCGGTGAGGCGTACGAGCAGGTCGTCGAGGTGGGCGAGCAGCTCGTCGGGCGGCAGGCCCATGTACGTGAGGGTGCGCACGGCGGTGCGCAGCCGTCCCATCGTCGCCGCGGCGTTGATGCCGTGCCCGGTCACGTCCCCCACCACCAGGGCGACCCGGTCGTCGGGCAGCGGGATCGCGTCGTACCAGTCGCCGCCGACGGCGTCGTGTATGCCGGAGGGCAGGTAGCGCGAGGCCACCTCGAGGGCGCCGGTGCCGGTCAGGCGGCGCGGCAGGAGGTTGCGCTGCAGCGCCAGGACGGCCGTGCGCTGGCGAGTGTACTGGCGGGCGTTGTCGAGGCTCAGCGCGGCGCGGGCGACGAGCTCTTCCGCGCAAATCAGGTCGTCCTTGGTGAACGGCGCCGGGTTGTCGTTGCGCACGAACACGGTGATGCCCAGGATGTCGCCGCGGGCCTTGAGCGGAATGATGATCAGCGTGTGCATCCCGGTGTCGTGAATGATCTCCGCCCGCTCCGGGTCCTGGTCGAGCCAGGTGCCGGGCGAGGTGTCCAGCACGCGTTCGAAGTGGGACCGGCCCGAGGCCAGGACCTCGGTGAAGGGGGACGACGGAGGGACGAAGACCGTCTCCCCGAGCGGCCAGAGGGATTCGGGGCACCCCTGATGGATCGAGGCCACGCCCGCGCGGCGGAACACGGGGATGCTCGCGTCCGTGGCGGCCAGCCGTTGCAGGGGCGCGTCCTCCGGCAGGACCGATTCGGCGAGATCGACCGTGACGTAGTCGGCGAGGACCGGCACCGCCAGGTCCGCCAGCTCCTGTGCGGTCTTCTGGACGTCGAGCGTGCTCCCGATCCGGATGCTGGCCTCGCGGATCAGGGCCAGGCGGCTGCGCGCCCGGCTGTTGCTGAGGTCCATGGTCAGCGTGCACACGCCCAATGGGCGGCCGTCCGGGCCTTCGAGGCGGAAGAGTGAGGTCGACAGGGTGCGTTCCTCGCGCTGGTCGGCCGAGGTCCAGATCTCCTCGCGGTCGATCATGGGGACGCCCTCGGCGAGCACTGTCCGCATCGCCTCCTGAGCGGCCTCGGTGTCGGCCCCCGGCAGGGGCTCCGCGAGCGAGCGACCGACCTCGTAGTGGGGGAAGACCGACCGCAGGCGCTGCGCCGCGGGGTTCAGCCAGAGGCATCGGAGGTTACGGTCCCAAACGGCCACCGCCAGCGGGGAGCGGTTGATGATCGGCTCCAGCAGCCTGCCCGCTCGCCCGGGGACCTCAGCGCTCACCGGCGTCGCCGAGAGGAGCCAGGCCGCTCTCTCCCCTGGTGTGAGCAGCCGGGAACCTCCGACCCGCACGAGGAGGCTGCCGCCGTCGCGGTGACGGGCCTCGACCAGGCTGTACCACTGCTCCTGGTCGCCTGCCTCGAGGTCGCCGGACATGACGAACGTGCTGGAACGACCGAGGACATCAGCGGCCCGATATCCGAAGAGCTCTTCCGCGGCCTGCGACCAGCCGATCACCGTGCCGGCGGCGTCGATCACGACAATCGCCGGAAGGGTCGTGTCAGGTGAGGCCATATCAGCATCCATCCCCACCTGGCCAGCGTAATACCGATGACCTGCGATGATTCTTGACCCGCGGTTGCCATGTTTGGGACGGCGTTCACGGTGCGCAGCCGGGCCGCGCCTCACTGTGACCACGGTCGCCGCCGCCGGGTCCGCCTGGACGGGCTTGACGTCGATGGCGAACGGTCAGCATGTGGTCGGCGCCGCGCTGGAACTCATAGGGCACCTTGCGCACCGCGCACACCAGACCTTCGGCCCGCAGATCCGCCTGAAGTGCGTCGAGGAAGGCGACCGGCTCACCGTCACCCAGGCGGACCAGGGGAAAGATTCTGACCTCGCCCCGGCTGACCCGGCTCATTTCCATGATCGCCGCCCGGTGCCACTCCCGGTCCAACTGCCCGGCCCAGGTGAAGAGCAGGTGTGAACACAGCACCATGTCGACGCTTTCGTCAGCCAGCGGGAGGTGCGGCAGACCGGCGGCGAGGTACGAGCCGGGCCGCCGGCGAATATCGGCCATGAAGTCGCTCCTGGCGTTGAGGCGCATCTCCCGGCGTCTTTCCGCCGAGCCGTACCACTCCCACACGAACCGGTCCGCGTTCGCGCCGATCATCGCGTTGCCCTGCTCCAGGTCGGCCGACAGACGGTCGGCGAGCACGGCGGCGCCACGCGCGTACAGCGGGTCCGCCGCCAGGGCGCGGGCCCCCATCGCCCCGGCCTCGGCAACGAAGCTGGACGCGCCGCCACCGCAGTCGAGAATGACACCGTCCAGGTCAGGGTCGTCGATCGCGAACATTGCCCGATATTCGAGGAAAGACCGCGACGACATGATCATTTCCGTGTGACTCACTTCCCCGTCCTCCGATTCCCATATCACTGACGGCGCCGATCATCTCCACCTGAAAACGACTAGAGCGTAGTTCCCAGCCCGGGGAGCCGGACGGCACGGCGTACGCCGAACTCGAAAGGATCATCGCCATCGCAAAAGAGACCGGACAGTGGCCGGCCCGGCAATGGGAGACGCCCACAGCTGTCGGAAGGTCCACGGCCTTGCTGCGTCGAAGACTTTCTCGCTGGAGCTGTCACAGTCAGGAGGGCTGCCCGGTCTTAGCTGGCGACCGGAGGCCAACCGCTGCCCCGGCGTACAGGAAGGCTTGTCATGAAGATCGTGGTAATCGGCGGCGCGGAGGAATGATGACCATCCCCACCAGGGACGACGACTCTCTGTACGAACTCGAGGTCGAGGTCGTGGCGGAGCTGACCATGGCCGAGTCGAGCCATCCGGAGGAGGCCATGCGCCTGCCGGTCACCGAGTGGCTGTTCGATCCGGCCGACGTCCAGCGCGAGGAAGTCGGCCTCCGCGGCCTTCTCGGCGCGGTCGAGGCGCTGGAAGACGACCCGGGATCTGGCGGACGTGCCTGAGGCCGCCGGACCCCAACGACAGCCGGAGCGAGAATTCGTGAACCACCCAGAACTGCCTGCCGCCGTCGCGCCGGCACGGATCGACACGCTCGAAAGCCTTCGTGAGCACCTTCAGTGGGCGATCGAGCTGGAACACGCGACCTTGCCGCCGTACCTGTGCGCGCTGTACTCGCTGGACCCGGAGCGGAACCCGGAAGCCGTCGACGTGGTAGGCAGCGTCTTCGCCGAGGAGATGCTCCACCTGGCGCTGGCCGCGAACCTGCTGAACGCCGTCGGCGGCCGCCCGCGGCTGGACACACCGCGGATGCTGCCGCCGCATCCCCGGCCTCTGCCCCACGGCGACCGCTCGCTGGAACTGTCGCTGGTTCCCTTCGGGCCGGAAGCACTCGCGATGTTCCTGCGGATCGAGCAGCCGGCACCTCCCGGCGCTCCGGCGGAGGGCGACGGCTACGAGACGATCGGGCAGTTCTACGACGCAATCGAACAAGGCCTGCGCCACCTGTGCGACCGGCTCGGCGAGCGGGAGGTCTTCTGCGGCGACCCGGCCCGCCAGGTGAGCGCCGCCCACTTCCGGCACACCGCCGGAAGGCTGATCGCCGTCGACGGCCTCGCCTCCGCGCTGGCCGCGCTGGAGGAGATCGTCGAGCAGGGCGAGGGCACGGCCCGCGGCGAGGTCTGGGACGGCGACCAGGACGTCTTCCACCCCGAACGGGACGAGGTCGCACACTACTACCGGTTCCAGGAGCTCAAGGCCGGCCGGCGCTACCGGCGCGGCGACACCCCGCAATCCGGGCCCACCGGCGAGGCAGTCTCCGTGGACCTGGCCGGCGTACACCCGATGAGGCGCAACCCGCGACTGGCCGACCACGCTCCGGGCAGCGAGATCCGCACCGCCCAGGAGGAGTTCAACCACACCTACTGCGCGATCCTGCATCTGCTCGAGCAGGCGTTCAACGGGAGCCCGAAGCTGCTCGCGGTCGCCACCGGCACGATGTACGCGCTCAAGGCGCAAGCCCAGGCTCTGATGCGGATGCCCGACGAGGAGGGCACGACAGCGGGCCCCACCTTCGAATACGTGGCACCCGAGCTACGCCGGTGGAGCATCGGCGAGCGGCAGCGGATCGTCGTACTCCCCGACGGCCCATACGTCGTGTACGGCGCCGTCCCGCTCAGACGCAAACGCAAGATCGTCTCCGCGGACGACCACGCGCTGACCTGGAAAACCGGCGACACGCTGGCGACCGAGGACACCTACGCGCTGTGTCGCTGCGGCCGCTCGGGCTCCAAGCCGTTCTGCGACGGGACACACGCCCTGATCGGGTTCGACGGTACGGAAACCGCCGGCGTCCGACCGTACGAGGAGCTTCAGCATGTCCACGACGGCGTGGGCATCTCGGCCCAACGGGTCGGGGAGCTGTGCATCCACGCCGCGTTCTGCATCGGGCGCACCAGGCCGATCGCCGAGATGCTCGCCGACACCGGCGACAGCGACGTCCGCTCCAGCGTCATGGGCCGGATCGACCACTGCCCCTCCGGGTCGTACAGCTACGCCCTCCAACGCGGCGGCGACTCCATCGAGCCCGACCTCCCGCAGGCCATCTCGGTCCTCGAGGAGGAGAACGGGCTGGCCAGCGCACTGTGGGTGACCGGTGGAGTGCCGGTCCTGCGGGCGGACGGCCTGCCGCTGCAGACCCGCAACAGGATGACGCTGTGCCGCTGCGGCCATTCCGGCAACAAACCGCTGTGCGACGGAACCCACCGAAAGATTGACTTCCGCGAGGAAATGCAAAGCCGTGGAGGTGAGCAGACTCACCACGAAGAGAGGAGAACATCATGAGCAGGCACATCCTGGAGCCGGCGGCGCAGGAGATCGCGGACGCGACCTCGAAACCCCCGTTCCTGTACGAGCTGGGTCCCGACGGCGCACGCAAGGTGCTGGACGACATCCAGGCCGCCCCGGTCGACAAGCCAGAGATCGACGAGAAGTGGATCACGGTGCGGGCCGAGGCCGGCGACGTGCGGGTGCGGATCGTCAAGCCCGCCGGCGCGTCCGGCACACTGCCCGCGATCCTGTACGTGCACGGCGGCGGCTGGATCCTCGGCAACGCCGGCACCCACGACCGGCTGGTGCGCGAGCTCGCCGTCGGCGCGAACGCCGCTGTGGTCTTCGTCGAGTACGACCGCTCCCCCGAGGCCCGCTACCCGGTCGCGATCGAGCAGGCCTACGCCACCGCCCAATGGATCACGCGGAACGGCGCGGACGAGGGGCTCGACGCGTCCCGCCTGGCCGTGGC